>JBGSWN010000197.1:0-21871 GCA_041752395.1 Saprospiraceae bacterium
TCACCTGCTCACCCTCTAATTCAGGCTCTGCTCCAGGCCAGTTTTTTCGCTACTGTGACCGTGGCGTGGAGTGCTACGCCGAGTATTGCCCAGAAGATGACGCTGGCCCTGCGGACGATGCTGAACGAGATGATGAGCGCTGCCGGATAACCCAAAATGGTCAGGGCGGTAGCGATGCCCAATTCGTTGACGCCTAGGCCCGCTGGCATGAAGAAAACCGAGGCACTGACAGCGATGAAACCTGCTATCGTGATGACATCGCCCATGGCTGGCTCGTAGCCCAACAGGCTGAAAATCACGTACATTTCCACCAAACTGAAAATGCGACTAATGAACTTGAAGCCCATCGCCTCGAAGAAACGTGCGGGCGGGATTGGCTCGTTGCGGTAGTCCGCCACCATCTTCAGTTTCTTCAAAACGACGTTGACCATTTTGGAAGGTGCTTGCGACAGCGACACCCAAATGATGGCAAAGCCAGAAACGAAATGGAAGATGGCCAGTGACAGGATGGTGATGTAGGTGGCACTGCTCAGTTTCACCAAAAACAGGGTTATGGTGAGGCAAGTGGCAGCGAACAGGATGCCCGTGATGGCCCGAATCAAACGGTCAACGACCACGGTGCGGCTGGCCGTGTGGAGGTCGAGCCAAGTGGTCAAATGCTGGATGCGGTAAGGCTCGCCTCCCATGCTGGCCAGTGGCAGGATGGTGTTGTAAGCCTCGCCGGTGATGTGGTTGTAGAGCAGGTCAATGAACGGCACTTTGCCCTGTACTAGGGTGCGGGTGCAGAGCGAATTGGTCACAATCCACAGAATGGCAACGGAGAAAACGAGGAAAACCTTGTTGCCAATCAGCGCCAGGGAATCCGTAACCATATTGAGCGGCACATAAAAAAGCAGCGCAGCGATGATGCCGAGACCCACGATATAGGGCAGTATTTTTTTGAACTTGGCTAGGTAACTGACTTTCGATTTGACCTCGATTCCATTTGCAGGAAGAAGGAAAGCAGCAGCCTCGGGGCTTGAGAACATGGTAATCAGGCGGCGCTCGGCTTCCTGCTTCATGTTCGGGTCGTCCACATCCTGCCATTGGGCGTTGTCGAGCACTATGGCACGAACGCCATCCCCATCAATAAAATGTTGGATGATTCCACTCACAGAGTGGGCGCCTTGATTGGCTTTTTCGGCAATGGTGCTGCCGTAGCCCTTCGGAAAATAGAAAAGCCCCGTGTCCACGAGGTCGTATTCCTTGATTTCCTTGCCGATATTGTGAATGAACCCATCACGGCTGGCCACTTTGGTGGCATCGTCCATGTCGAAAATGTTTTCTAGGTCGGCATCGCAAGCCAGTGCGGGAAGGTGTGGGGCTTCGCTTGTTTTTTGGATAAAATCAAGGATGGTTGCTGGCGCAAAAATATGGTCGGACATGGTGAGCAAGAACGGATCCGAGAAGCCCACAGCACCAGCGGCAAAGCTGACACCGTTGCCGAGTTCGTAATCGTCGCACTCAACATACTCAATATCAATGTGTTGCAGACGGGGAAGGCTTTTCATTTCGGCCAAAACCTGCGCTTTGTAGGCGCCGACGGTGATGCGGAAATGCTCAACACCTGTGGAATGGAGGGTGAGGATAGCCCTTTCGAGGAGGCCCAAGCCACCCACTTGCATCAGCACTTTGGGCTTGAGAACGCCTTGGTCACGGAAGCGGGAGCTTTTGCCTGCTGCCAGAATCACGGCATTTTTGACCGGTTTGATACCAGCGAAAACAGGATTTTGTGTGAGGGTAGCCTCCGGTTGAAGCGAGAATGAATTCATTGAAAGTAGCTTGGTGCGGCCAGGCAGTGATTGTTTTTTGTTCAAAACTTGCGGTGTGGCAAATATTGCTAACAAAACTAAAAGGAATCAAAAGCCAAATGTCCGTATTGATAATTTTCTGTTGTCGTTAAAATTTCGAGCGTGCTTAATTTTTGTTTTGAAAAATTGGAATCCACTAAAAGTGAATATGCGCTGAAATAGTTCGGAGGAAAAGCTGATTTTTTCAATTTTATTATCACTTACGATATTTTTCAGCTTTTGGATCAACCTCTTAACCAGATTTGAGTCTTGAACGCTGCGTGGTGCGATGCTTTTTTTAGCATTTGCAAAATTATCTTTCAATTCCGGTAGCTAGAACCTTAATCGATAAGCTGTTTATTCTGTGGGATGAGTTGATGGATTAACTCCTTGAAGCGAAATCTTTTCATTTTTGCCAATGATTGAACCTTGTTGCAATTTTTAAGTCTCAAGGTGCAACCAGTCATTCCATCGTGCACACCTTTGGTAGATGACAGTTAAATCCGGTTACTTTTCAAGCGAATTGCGTCATAAAAATTGACACAAAAGACTGAAAATCAGCCATTTGAATTATTTTTCTAAAAACGTCAATATGAAAATCAAAATCCTAGGTGCAGTCGTTTTGTTGTTCTTCGCAATGAATTCCCATGCACAAGGCGGCGGTGGCCAACGAGGTGGCGACCCCGTTCAACGGGCTGAAATGCAGACAAAAATGATGGTGGACAGCCTGTCGCTTTCCAGCAAACAAAGTGAAAAGGTGAAGGAAATCAACCTGAAATATGCTACTGAAATGAAGGAGGCCCGCAGCCAGAACCCTGATGGTGACAGGGAAAAAATGCGGTCAGCGATGGATGCACTCCGCACCGAGCAATATGCAGCATTGAAAACGGTACTCACAAAAGAACAGTACGACCATTGGCTTAAAATAGGTGCCGAAATGGGCCAGCGCCGAGGTGGACGAGGCCAAGATGGTAACGAAGGCCAAGGACGGAAAGGCAAAAAAGGCACGCCACCTCCCCCACCGCCGCCGCCAGCACCTGAGCAAGGCGGGAATTGACGACTGATTTCGCCAATAAAGGAAGAGGAGACGACTGAAAACGCCGTCTCCTCTTTTCTTTTTCCAGACTGGCCGGCAATCCATCTAATTTTACCGCATGAAAAATTTAGCAGTAACGCTTGTACTCATGGCAGCAGCTTTTTGCGCCAGCGCCCAAAACTTCAAAATAAAAGGACGGGTGATGGACGACCAGAACCAGCCCATGCCTGGTGCCAATGTGGTGCTCCAATACCCGTGGGGCGAAATGGCGACTGCCACTTCCAGCGAACCGGACGGCAGTTTCAAACTAGAGAACGTGGAGCAGGGCGGTTACCAGCTCGTGGTGACTTTTATCGGTTTTGAGGAAATCAAGAAGGAAATGACGGTGAGCAATAAGGACATCGATTTGGGTAAAATTTCGCTTGCGCAAGCGGCCACTACGCTCGGTGAAGTGACGGTGAAGGAAACCGTGGCGATGGGAAAAGTCGGCGGCGACACCGTGCAGTACAATGCCGATGCCTTTAAAATGATGAAGGACGCCAGCGCCCAGGATTTGATTGAAAAAATGCCGACCGTGACCAATGAAAACGGTACGGTGAAGGCACAGGGCGAGAACATCCAGCAGGTGCTGGTGGATGGGAAGCCGTTTTTCGGGAACGACCCAGCGGCGGCGCTGAAAAACCTGCCCGCCGAACTCATTGACAAGATTCAGATTTTTGACCAGCAGAGCGAGCAGTCGCAGTTCACGGGGGTGCAGGACGGGAACACCACCAAGACCATCAACATTGTGACCCGAAAGGGGATGAACAACGGGCAGTTCGGCAAAGTCTATGCTGGCTACGGCTGGGAGGACAAGTACCAAATGGGCGGAAACACCAATATTTTCAAGGGCGACCGGCGCATTTCGCTGATTGGCATGTCTAACAATATCAATGTCCAGAACTTCAGCTCGGACGATATTTTGGGCTTGACGGGAAGCAGTGGCGGCGGTGGCAGAGGTGGCGGCGGCGGAAGGGGGGGTAGAGGTGGCGGCAGTTCCGATTTTTTGGTAAATAGCACAGGCGGCATTTCCACAACCCATGCCCTGGGCATAAACTACTCAGATAAATGGGGCAAGAAACTGGACGTGACGGGCAGTTATTTTTTCAATTTGAGCCAAAACAAATCCATCAAAAACCTCACTCGGCAATACGTGAGCGACGAGGGCTTGGGCGATGTTTACGAAGAAAACAACACCGCCGAAACAGACAACACCAACCACCGTGCGAACTTCCGCATCACTTGGGAACTTGACAGCGCCAACTCGTTCATCATCCGCCCACGGGCCACTTGGCAGGTGAACGACGGGCTTTCAAAAACAATCGGCACGACCTCCCAGGCGAATTTAATCAGCAACGAAACCAACAACCGTTTTGACTCAAAATATGACGGCCTGAGTTTCAACAACAACGTGCTTTGGCGACATAAATTCCGCCGGACAGGCCGCACTTTCTCCGCAGATGTGTCCAACGGCTACAACCCAAAATCCGGCAACAGCACCCTGCGTTCGTTCGACAGCTACTATTTTCCGAAGGTCAGGTTTGACACCCTCGACCAAAAATCCACGCTGGATGCCAGCAACTGGAACATGGCCGCCAACCTCGAATACACCGAGCCGCTCAGTGAATTTGGCCAACTTTTGCTGAACTACAGAGCCAGCTACCAACAAGAGGAATCGGACAAATTGACCTATGATTATTGGTCAGATGTGATGGATTACGCCCTGCTGAACTTGAATTTGAGCAATGTTTTCTCCAATGATTACAGTACCCAATCGGGTGGCGTCGGCTACAATTTCAACAAGGGCCGTGACTTCAACTGGAACGTGCGGACGAACTACCAATGGTCGCAATTGGCGAACCAGCCCGTTTTTCCCGAAGGAAAAAAAAATACCATCCAGTTCAGCAATGTGCTGCCTTCGGCAAGTATGCGCTACAACCTCAGCAAGCAAAAAAGCATCCGCTTCAACTACCGCACGAACACCCAACTTCCTTCGGTCAGCCAACTACAGAACGTACTGGACAATTCCAACCCGCTCCAACTCAGCACGGGCAACCCTACCCTCGTGCAGAGCTACCAGCACAATATGTTCATGCGCTACCAATCCACCAACACCGAGAAATCAACCACGTTTTTTGCCATGGCCGGGGGCGGCCTGACGGGCAAATACATCGGCAACAGCACTTGGTTCGCTGGCAGCGATACCCCACTTTTCGACAGTTTGGACGTTGCGCCGGGGGCGCAAATCCGACAGCCCGTGAACCTCGATGGCTACCGCAACCTGCGCTCGTTCGTCAGCTACGGCTTCCCCATCAAGTTCATCAAATCCAATCTGAGTTTCAACCTTTCCTACAATTATGTCCGCACACCGGGCCTCGTGAACGGCGAGGAAAACCGCTCCGACAACCATAGCCTCAGCACGGGCGTGACCTTGGCCAGCAATGTCAGCACCAAGCTCGATTTCAACATCAGTCTGCGCCCCGGCTGGAACAAAGCCACCAATTCGCTCCAACCCGCCAGCAACAGCGAGTATTTTAGCCAGAGCAGCAGCCTGCGTTTCAACTGGATTATTTACGAAGGGCTGGTGCTCCGCACCGATGTGACGCACCAATATTACAATGGCCTTTCCGGTGATTTTGACCAAAATTATGTGCTGTGGAACTTGGCCATCGGCAAAAAAATCTTCAAAAACGAGCGGGGGGAAATCTCCCTCGCACTCAACGACGTGCTCAACGAAAACCGGAACATCAGCCGAACGGTGACGGATACTTATCTTGAAGATAGCCGGACGAATGCGCTGCAACGGTTTGTGATGTTGAGTTTTACCTACAATATCCGGGCTTTTGGTGCTGCTCCGCAAACGCCAGCCAATGAGGAGCGAAGAGGGGAAGGCAGGCCGCCGGGGTTTTGATTTTGGATTGGCGACGAAGAATCTACACTCATTGGCTTGCGCAATAAATGAGCAATGTCACCGTGGAATACCTGTCTTGTTTTTACCTTTGAACCTGAATCGGAATTGACTGTTTCTTGAGCAGTTCCAAAAACTCAGCAATCTTAAATGTTAAACGACATTATGGGTACACAAGCCGAATCACAACCACGTCAGGATTTTCATTGGGCAGAAGACCGGGAGCCGCATTTTCAGCGCAGGAAGGATATTTTGAAATCACACCCAGATGTGACGAAGCTGTTTGGGGTAAATCCTAACCTGAAATATGTCACGGTGGGCCTGGTGCTTGCGCAATTGGCCATCGCATTTTTCATTCATACCCTGCCTTGGTGGGCGTTTTTGCTGGTCACGTTTGCCGTGGGCGCTACCATCGCCCAGGCCTTGTTTTTGGCCATCCATGAAATCACGCACGACCTCGCTTTCAAATCCAAACTGAGCAACAACCGATTGGCGCTTTTTGCCAATCTGCCCATCGTTTTTCCCTTCGCAATGTCCTTTAAAACCTACCACGCCATCCATCATTGGGACCAAGGCAAGGACGGCGAGGACATGGACATCCCCTCCGCTTTTGAGACCAAAGTCTTCCGTGGCTTCGTCGGCAAGGTGCTGTGGTTCTTCAACCAAATCGTGTTCTATGCCGTGCGCCCGGTACTTGGTAAGCCCATAAAACCGGACAAATGGCAGGTCTATAATATCATTTTCCAAGTGGCTGCAATGGCCGTCATCTTGCCAATCATTGGCTGGCAAGGCACGGTTTTCCTAGTGCTGTCGCTCATTTTTGCGGGCGGACTGCACCCAACTTCCGGGCATTTCATCTCTGAGCATTATGTGTTTCAGGAAGGCCAGGAGACCTACTCCTACTACGGCCCGCTGAACGCCATTACCTTCAACGTTGGCTACCACAACGAGCACCACGACTTCCCGACCATACCCGGCAGCCGCCTGCCGCACCTGAAGAAAATGGCACCGGAGTATTACGACAATCTCCATTCCTACAATTCTTGGACAGGCGTTATCAAGGATTTTTTGTTTACCAAAAAAATCACGCTGTACTCCCGCACCAAACGGAAATAGAACTTCATCGGCAAAAGGTTTGACGAGTTTGGTATTTCCCAATCAGCCCAACAAAAAAGCCCCAGCAAATCGCTGGGGCTTTTTTTGTTTTCCGGCGAGAGCAGAGCCAAAAAGAACACACTCCCCTGACCATCAGCTTGTTTGTTAGCCTTTTTTTCTTGACAGGTAAATCCTTATCCTATCCGCCGAAGCCATGTTTTGGATACAATGCCTCCAACTCTGAACCACTAGTACTCCAAAATAAACTTGGACAAATTTTGCCCTTGGTCAAGCACCAGTTTTTTCCGAAGGCGGTAGCGGGCGATTTCCACGCCCCGGAGGGAGACGCTCATGAGGTTGGAGATTTCCTTGGTGCTCAGGTTGAGCCGCAGCAGGGCGCAGAGCTTTTGTTCGTTGGGCGTAAGGTCTTGAAAATGCTCCCGTAAACGGTTCAGAAAGTCGCCGTGAACTTGGTCAAAATGATGTTCAAACTGTTCCCAGTCTTCCTGAAGCCGCAGTGTAGTATCTATTTCCTTTACGATTTTCTCCAATGCTTGCTTCGTTTCCGCACTTTTCCCTTTTCGCTTCACCTCTTCCAATTCTTGCTTGATGGTTTCCATGAACTCGTTTTTTACCACCAGGTTCATGGTAGAGGCGGCCAATTGGTTGTTGAGGTGCTGCAGCTCACTTTTCATTTTATCATCTTCTATATGCCGCACGGTTTGCTCTTTTTGCCGCTCTATTTCTATCAATTCCTGTTGTTTTTTTAAAAGCTCTTTTTGCTTTGCGTCCTCCGCTGCCAGTGCTTTCAGGTGGTAACGGTGCTTTTGCAGCTTAGACACCATCAACAGCGACAAGGCACCGAGCGCCACAAATATAATCCGGGCCAACAGGCTCCTGTGGAACGGCGGTTTTACCTTCAAGAAAAGGGGCTGGCTGGTTATTATTTGCCCCAAGTAGTTTTTTGTCTGTACACTGAACTCGTATTCGCCTTCTTTAAGATTGGTGTATTCCTTGGCCGTGGCATAGGTCCATTCGCCATAATCCTCGTCAAAACCTTTCAGGAAATAGCGAAATTGTTGGTTGTTCACGCCATTGAACTGAAATGCCTCCACTTCGAACTGCAATACTTTTGCCCGGTAAGAAACGGTCAACTGCACTGGGCTTTCTGGTTTTGCTTCAAAGGGTTTTCTTTCATACAAAATGCTGTCTTCGGCTACATTCAATACTTTACTTACGATAAGCGGTTTTTCTGCTGCCAAGCGGTTTTCCAATTCGGGCCTGTACTGGATAAAGCCCTCATTGGCATTGTACAAGACGCCGTTGCCTGTATTCACCGAAACGTTCAGCAGGTCGTTGTTGAAAGAATAGCGCAACTGGAACAGGGAGGACGGCACGAATGTATAGTTGCCAGCGCTGATTTGCTTAAAAAAGCCAGCGATGTCTTCTGTGTAAACATGGACGTTTTTCTGGTTGTCCTGCACCAACAAATAGACCTGTTGTTCCCCGATAGCCTTGGAAAATGTTTCCGACTTTACGATGCGGTTGTTTGCTTGGTCAACCTTGAAAATCCCTTTCGGGGTGCCCAGGTAAAGTTCGTTGTCAATGCGGCTCAAAATAAGCTGTTCATCCATTGGGAGCCCTTGCCCGACAGATATTTTGGTGGCAACCGCTGCCGTAAAATCGGGCGACAGGGACAGTTGGAACAAGCCTTTGTAGAATTGTCCGACCCAGATTTTTCCTTCCCTGTCTTCTTCAAAAAAACGGCTTGACTCCTCAAAGCCAACGATTTTACCGACACCCTGCAATTCCATTTTTTCATCCATCCTGAAAAGGAACAAGCCCGAGTAGGTGCCGCCGATCGCAAATTTCGGGTTTGACTGCAACTGCTTTACCTGCCACAAACCATGTGTGGTGGCTATCCGTTTCGCAGTCCCATTTGCCAGCAGGAAAAGCCCGGTGTGATGCCCGGCATATAGCTTTCCGGCGATGTTTTGCATGCTGTAGGCAGGCCCTTCCGTCCCTTTAATGAACTGGCTTTGGGCGACGTTTTTCGCCAAAAAGTAGATGCCGTTAGAGGTCGTGTAGTAGGTGCCTTCATCGCTTTTATAGGCTTCATAACCACTTCCCTGTATCTTGATTTCCTGGTTGATGAAGCGCATCGGGGAATTGATTTCAATGAGTGCTATCCCGTTTTGCATACCCACCCACAGGTTCCCAGAGTAGTCCTGAAATGCCCGTAGGCAGGCGTTGGACAACAGGCCATCTTGGGTCGTGATGTTTTCGATGGATTGGGTTTGCAAATCGAACAGGAACAAGCCAGCCGTTTGGGTAGAGATGGCCAAACGGCTGTCGGAGAGTTGCAGCACATGGTTGACGTACTTACCCTGCAAGGTATTGCCCAAGTCTTCGTATTTTCCCACTGCCCCAAATGAAGTAGCAAATTCGATTTTCCCCGAATTATAGACCAAGAGGTAACCACCCTCCTGAGAGATGACCCCGGCAACGGTCTCGTTGCTAGAGTTGTGCAGATAGGGAAGGGCCAGGAGTTCCTTGTCCTTTACTTCAAGAAATTGTCCCTGTCTGCTTTGGGCAAATAGCTTCCCGTTGGCTTGGAAGGTACGGTTGAAGCCGTCCTTGTGCTCAAGGACGGAAATGGACTGGCCATCATAAACGTAAATTCCTTGGAAGGTGCAGAAATAGACTTTTGAGTTGGAGAGGAAAACATCCCAAACTTCATCGAAATCAGGGGCAGGTTGGGGTATCTTATCCACGAGCGACACCATGTTCCAGTCGTTGTCAAAGTAGCCGAAATCACCCTGCGAGCCAAAATACAAGCGGCCATTTTTTTCGTCAAATGCCATCGAACGTTGCTTTTTACCTGTCTTGAAGGCATGCCGCTTCCATGATTTTCCATTGTAGGAAAGTACCCCCAGGTTGTTTGCCACAAACAGCGTCATATCCCCGTTTTGGGCAAAGCCAATATTTTGTATCCCAGCTTTATAGTCGGAAGGCGTGAAATTTTGAACAGGGTATTTCCCTGGTGAAGCCCAGCAGGTTAGGCTTGCCCAAAAAGCAACTAGCAGACATAAAATGTACTTTGTACTGGCTGCGTAGCAATGGTTGTGAAAGTAGCTAAATGTCATAATTTATTAATAATCAACAAATTAGAATGGTGAAAATACGATTTTGTAGTAATCAAAATAATTTTTGATGAAATTTTTGATGAGGTGTTTTTTTATTTTCTGCTGAAATGTAGTGCTACATTTGACCCAATGGCTTGTAGTTGACTTTACACTACAGGGTTTTGGGTTCGGAATAATCGTATCTCGTTGATTTTAAAAACATCGTGATAAAGTCTTCAAATAAATGGTAATCATGAAAAAAGCAATACAAACACTGGTTCTAACCTTTCTCACCATTTCAGCCATGGCCCAGGCTGACAAGGTGTCCGTCGTAAACAACCAAGATGGGATGAAGTTAGTCGTCAATGGCAACGACTTCTTCGTCAACGGCATGAATTGGGACTACTTCCCAATTGGCACCAATTTCACCTACAGCCTCTGGAAGCAGCCTGACGACATCATCCGGGCGGCGCTCGACTCCGAAATGTCAATGTTGAAAAACATGGGCGTCAATGTGGTGCGGCAGTACACCGGCGTACCCGCCCGATGGATTCAGTACATCTATGAAAAATACGGCATATACACCATGCTCAACCACGCCTTCGGGCGCTATGGCCTGACATTGGGTGGCGCTTGGGTTGCCAATACAGAATACTCAGACCCTCGAACACGGGATTTGCTGATGGCGGAAGTCAAGGCGATGACCGAAGAATACAAGAACACGCCCGGCCTGCTGCTCTACCTGCTCGGTAACGAAAACAATTACGGCCTGTTCTGGGCAGGCGCCGAAACGGAGGACTTCCCCGACAGTGATTCAGAAAGGGCATTCATCGGTGAAAAACGAGGCCGGCCCATGTACGCCCTGATGAACGAGGCCTCAAAGGCCATGAAGAAAATGGACAGTTCGCACCCCGTGGCCATTTGCAATGGCGATGTCCTTTTCATAGACATTATCGCCGAAGAATGCAAGGACGTGGACATCTACGGCGTCAATATGTACCGAGGGGTTTCCTTTGGCGATGCCTTTTCCGTTGTGAAACAAAAACTGAACAAGCCCATTCTGTTCACAGAGTTTGGGGCGGATGCCTTCAATGCCATTGCAAACGAGGAAGACCAGCAATCCCAAGCCTTCTACATGGTGGGCAATTGGAAAGAGATTTATGAAAATGCAGCAGGGCTTGGCAAAGCCAACAACAGCCTCGGCGGCTTCACTTTCCAGTTCAGCGATGGCTGGTGGAAGTTCGGCCAGACCAGCAACCTTTTCCTTCACGACAATAACGCCTCCTGGAGTAATGGCGGTTACCAGAACGATTTCATCGAAGGCGAGAACAACATGAACGAAGAGTGGTTCGGCATCTGCGCTAAAGGCCCGACCAACGAGCGGGGGATTTACCAGCTATACCCCCGTGCTGCCTACTACGCCTTGAAGGAAGCCCACCGCCTGAGCCCGCTGGCCAAAGGCATGACCCTTTCTTCTGTGGAAAGTTATTTCTCGAACATCCTCCTCATGGATGCGGTGATAAAGGCACGAGGAGACAAAGCAGCGCTGACTGGGGAGCAGTTGAAGAAGCTGCGCATTAGCGAATTTCGGGCAGACCTATACACTTTCAACACAGGCGGGGAAAGGATTTCAACGCCTGAAGACCTTATCCCTGGCCGGGTAAGCTATCCCGACCAGCAGGGTTTTGACCACATGCAGTCTATATTTTTTGGTATCGAGGCAAAACCCTCCGAGAGTTTTAGGGCGAACATATCGTTCAACATCCTTGGCAACGTGGCAGAAAACCCCATCAATGAAATTTTTTATGAAAACCGGGGCCGGATCAGGACGGTACAATCATTCAATGTTGGCAACAATACCAACAGCGCCATCGAGCTTTCGGATGCGGAACGCCTAAGGGTCTATCGTGCCGATTTCAGTTGGAATGCCAAACAGTTTGACCTCAAAGGGTTCTACCGTACAGGGCATTACCATTGGGGCTACGAGGGCGATTTCTTCGGTTTTTATCCAGAAGCCAACTATGGGCCCAATATTGATATCTACAACGGCGATGCGCCCTTTGGTTTTGAGTTGACGGGTAAAAAAGGCTTCAAAGATTTTAAACTTGCTTTTGGCCCTCAATTGTGGTGGGGAGCCAACCCGGCAATTTTAGCGAAGTACAGCAAGAAATTAGGCAAGTATGACATTACGGGAATTTTCCACGAAGACCTCGACACGCAAGCGCCTGCCGTGAGTTCTTTTGCGGTGCCTATCCCACCCACCCGCAGGGCTTCGCTGCACCTGAAAAGGAAAGTGGAGAAGCTCGGCTTTGAGTTGGGCGGTATCTGGTCGAACTCGAACCGGGTCGGCGAAGTGTTCCAGGTAACCAATACAACAACTGAGGGGAAATACGAGGTCTTTCAGGATGAAACCACGATGGACGACACCTGGGGAGGTAAAGCCAAATTGACCTACGCCTCCGGGCCATTCCAATGGTATGCACAGGGGGCAGCCATGGGCGTGCTTGCGCAAGGTGGGGCCGATTACACCAAAACCTTCACCGGATGGCGATTGAAAGACAGCGGAAGCGGCAACCAGTATAATTTCCTCACGGGCTTCACCGTCGGCTTTGGCGACTTTCAGATTGCCCCCAACTTCCTTTGGCAAAAGCCAATCGAAGACCCCATCCCCGGTGATGTGACGGCCCCCGGAAGGCCGAGGAACATCCTCGACGACCCATTTGCCGTAAGGTCAAACCGGGAGACGGTGGCCGGGGAGATACTTTTCACCTACGACCCCACGCCTGGCACCTGGATGTATGAGTGGGACAATGACATGAGCGAAGATGCCAAATTCGCCCTCAGTGCTGGGTTTGTGTACCGTCACCTACCAACCACCATGGATGCGGCCATCGGCATTTTAGGGGATGGACGGTCCATCTTCGCATTTCCCGGTGCAGCCCCTCCCCAAGATTTATGGGAGGCCAATGTCCGTGTCGTTTCAAAGCTGACGCCTGAATTTGGCCTTATTGCAAACCTATTCGGTGGTACTGCCCAAGCCAACGGCAGCGACGCCCGTCTGATTAAGCGTTACGGTGGAGACCTCCGCATGATTTACAAAAAGGTTAAATTCACCTCGATGGCCAAGGTAAACGATTGGGGGCCTTATGATTACCACCGTGACTTCAACCTGACCTTCCCGCTCCAGCTTATGGCCGATATTTCCACCAACCTTTTCAAACCAACATGGTTTGAACTACCAAATTCCCGTTTGGGCGTCCGTTATACTTGGCGCTCCCTCGACCAATATTCGCCACGCTACTGCCCGGCGACGACGCTCAACGACAGGGGCCAACCGGTTTGCGACCCCAAAGCCGTTGGTTTCGACAATGGACGGGAATGGGAAATTGCGACCTATTTGCAAATCAGCATCGGTAACTAACCAAAATAAAAAAAGACAGTCATGAAAAATAGAAGCCAGAAATCTATAGCATTCACCCTTTTGGTCTTTGTGACCCTTTTTACGGTGGTCAGTTGCAAAAGGGATCTCGACGACCTCGAACCAGCCACCTTTCCAACTACCGCAGAAGTGTTCATTGACGGGTTCAGCGCTGGGCTCAACTACGGTGCTTTCGGCGGATCAAAAGTGACCGCCTTCGACGTGGACACGGAGGAGAAGTACAAGGGCTCGGCCTCCATGAAATTTGCCGTGCCGGATGCCGGAGACCCACAAGGGGCTTATGCGGGCGGGGCCTATTTTACCTCCACCGCACGTGACCTGTCGGGCTACGATGCGCTCACCTTTTGGGCCAAGGCCTCCAAAGCGGCAACGATTGACGTCATTGGTTTTGGCAATGACTTTGGTGAATCAAAATACCTGACGGTGCTGAATGGCGTAGCCGTCAACACCAACTGGCAAAAATTCATCATCCCCATCCCCGACCCCTCGAAACTGACGCAGGAAAGGGGCATGTTCTTCTACTCGGAAGGCCCAGAAGACGGCCTTGGCTATACCTTCTGGATTGACGAGGTGACCTTTGAAAAACTGGGGACAATTGCCCATCCCAGGGCAGCCATATTGCTGGGGCAAGACCAAGTGATCGGTGCGGAAACGGGTCAGCAACTGCCCATCGGCGGCCTGACGGCAACCTTCAATTTGCCGACAGGCGTTGACCAAACCGTGTCGGCAGCCCCGTCTTATTTCACCTTTACATCTTCCGACCCCTCGGTGGCTTCGGTCAGCAGCTTGGGCGTTGTCACGATGGTGGATGCTGGAACGGCAACCATCACCGCAAAACTGGGCGACCAGGATGCAGCCGGCTCTTTGACTGTCACTTCTACCGGGCAAGCCATGGGCCCGCAGGGGCCCGCACCCACACCTACCGCCAGTCCAGACAGCGTAATTTCCATGTTTTGCAATGCCTACAACAATGTGCCCATAGACACTTGGAACACCGGCTGGCAGTTCTCAACCGCCGAACTTATGGAAATCCAAATAGCCGGGGACGATGTGAAGCGGTACAGGAACCTCAATTTCGTGGGCATCGAGTTTGCTTCCCAGACCATCAATGCGTCGGCGATGACGCATTTCCACCTTGATATTTGGACACCCGATGCTACCGCCCTCCCGGCAGCCTTCAAGGTACTACTGGTGGATTTTGGGGCAAATGGTGTATTCGATGGTGGCGACGATTCTTCGCATGAACTTTCTTTTACAAGTCCGCTTTTACAGACCGGGCAATGGGTTAGCATTGATGTGCCTCTATCGAATTTCACAGGTTTGACAAACAGGGCGCACCTCGCCCAGCTTGTGCTTTCCGGCGATTTGCCCAATGTCTATGTTGACAACGTGTATTTTTACAAGTCCGGCGGCGGGACGACGACGGGGCCAACCGTCGCCGCACCTACACCAACCCGCAATCCGGCGGATGTCATTTCCATTTTCAGCGATAACTACACCAATGTGGCTGGAACGGACTTCAACCCGAACTGGGGACAGGCGACAGCTGTTTCGCAAGTTCCGGTAGCAGGTAACAACACCCTGCTCTACTCGGGCTTGAACTACCAAGGGACGCAACTCGGCTCCAACCTCGATGCCTCCAGTATGACCCACCTGCACCTTGATGTCTGGACAAACAACTCATCTGCCCTGAGCGTATTTTTGATAAGCCCGGGGCCGATAGAAGCGCCCTCCGTTTTGACGGTTCCAACATCGGGCTGGGCAAGTGTGGACATTCCATTGTCAAGCTTTTCCCCAGTTGACCTTGCCAATATCATCCAGTTTAAATTTGACGGCAACGGCGATATTTACTTGGATAATATTTACTTCTATAAATCAAGCGGCGGCGGCACGGCACCAACGACGGCGGCACCAACGCCTTCGTTTAATTCAGCCAATGTTATCTCCGTTTTTAGCGACGCCTACACCAATGTAGCGGGTAGCGACCTCAATCCAAACTGGGGACAGGCCACGGTCGTCACGCAGGAGCCTGTTGCAGGGAACAACACGCTGGTCTATACTGGCCTGAATTATCAGGGCCTCCAGTTGGGCAGCAACCAGAACGTATCGGGTATGACCACTTTACACCTTGATTTTTGGACAGCCAACTCCACGGCTTTGAAAGTATTCCTCATCAGCCCCGGTCCCATTGAAACACCCTATACGCTGACCGTGCCGACCTCCGGATGGTCGAGCGTCGACATCCCGCTGACGGCGTTCGCCCCGGTGGATTTGACGAACATCATCCAGTTTAAATTCGAAGGCGACGGCAAGATTTATCTGGACAATATTTTATTCCATAATTGAGGAATGGGCGGTCAGATTTCCGAAGTTCTCAAAGACTTCGGAAATCCAAATCCGAAACTGAATTAAAACTGTAAAACATGAAACTTAAAAATTTGCTATTAACAGCAAGCACCATATCATTTGCGCTGTTTTTCGTATTCGCTGGTTGCCAGAATGACGACAACGCCATTGTGAAACGCAACTGGCAACTCGTTTGGGAAGACGACTTCAACGGCAATACAGGCCAGTCGCCCGATGCGGCCAGATGGATTTATGATATTGGCGTCGGTCCCGGTAATGATGGATGGGGCAATTCGGAACTGCAATACTACACCGACGCCCCGGAAAATGTATCGCTGGACGGGGCGGGCAATTTGGCCATCACTGCGAGGAGCGAGAGCTTTGGCGGCAGGAGCTTCACTTCATCCCGAATCAAGACGAAGGGACTATTCCAGCAAGCCTATGGCCGCTTTGAAGCCCGTATGAAAATGCCTTGGGGGCCGGGTATCTGGCCTGCTTTCTGGATGCTGGGCAGCAATATTGATGAAGTTCAGTGGCCACAATGCGGCGAAATTGACATCATGGAGTACCGGGGGCAGCAGCCCAATCTAGTCTATGGAACGCTTCATGGACCGGGCTATTCTGGCGGTGCCTCCATTACCAAGGGCTATGGCTTTGAAAATGACCGTTTTGACAAGGATTTCCACCTGTTTGCCGTCGAATGGGGCGAGGGCTATATTGATTTTTTTGTGGATGAAACGCTTTACCAAAGGCTCACTCCCAAAGATGTGCCGGGGGAATGGGTATATGACCAACCTTTTTACATGATATTAAATGTTGCCGTGGGCGGCAACTACGTGGGCTTCCCGACACCCCAGACACCATTCCCACAGACCATGCTGGTGGATTATGTCAAGGTTTACAAAGAGGCTAATTGATTGTCGTAATAAGATGACACCTTTTTCCATTTTCCGAAATGAACAAAATTGGAAATTCCGAGAAGGGAAAAAGATGTCACCTTAAATTAGCTGAAATTATTTATTGAAATCGGTAATACATTAAATTCTATGGAACTGCATTCTGTTCAAATTGGGAACGATAGCTATTTTAAAATAACGGACAGCGATGCCATGCGCCCATTTTTTATGAGCGTTGTCAGCGACTCTGACCACTGGCTGTTCATTTCAAGCAATGGCGGGCTGAGTGCAGGTCGAAAAAATGCCGATTATGCATTGTTTCCTTATTATACCGATGATAAAATAACTGAGTCCGCCGAAATCACGGGCAGCAAGTCCATATTTTTGGTACAACATGGCGGCAAGCAACATATATGGGAACCTTTTTCCAACCGGTATGAAGGCATACACCGCACCAGCCGGAATTTATACAAGCATATTTTCGGGAATAAAATCATTTTCGAAGAAATAAACCATGACCTGCAATTGACCTTTCAGGTGGAATGGAACTCCAGCGATAAGTTTGGTTTTGTCAGAAAATCAAGGTTGACAAACAATGCGCCGTCTGAGGTGAATATTTCCCTATTGGATGGCATCCAAAACATATTGCCTTATGGAGTGCCCAATAGTTTGCAAAACACGGCCAGCAACTTGGTGGATGCTTATAAAAGGAGCGAATTGGACAAAGCGACGGGGTTGGGCATCTTTGCTTTGAGCGCCATCATTGTGGACAAAGCCGAACCCAGCGAGGCACTGAAAGCCAATGTGGCTTGGTCGTTCGGCCTTGAAAACCCAACTTATTTGCTTTCCTCCTTACAACTCGGGGCATTCAGGAAAGGCATTCCGCTCCGACAGGAAGAAGATGTAAAAGCGGAAAAAGGAGCTTATTTTCTCCATAAAAATATATCGCTTCCGCCCAATGCTGAAAAAGAATGGATGATTGTTGCTAATGTCAATCAAAGCCATTCAGCGGTAGCCCAATTATTGAATATAATCAAACATGAAAAGGGACTTTATCAACTCGTCAACGAGGACATAGCAGCCGGGGCCAAACGCCTGCTCGCATTAAATGCCGCTGCCGATGGGCTTCAACTGACCGCTGACGACCGCCGGGATGCCCGTCACTTTTCCAATGTATTGTTCAATATCATGCGGGGCGGCATTTTTGACCATAATTATCAAATCGAAAAATGGGATTTCAGTCATTATTTGTCCAATGCCAATAAAGCTGTTTTTGAAAAAGAAAAGGCCGTCATTGATAAATTGCCTGCTATTTTTTCCTTTTTTGATTTAAAAGAGATAGCACAACAAAGCGGGGATGCTCATTTTACGAGGTTATGCACTGAGTATATGCCGCTCAAGTTCAGCCGCCGACATGGTGACCCCAGCCGCCCTTGGAACTGGTTTTCCATCAACACCCGGAACGAAAAAGACGGCTCGAAAATATTGGATTACCAAGGAAATTGGCGGGATATATTTCAAAACTGGGAAGCACTCGCCCACGCCTACCCGGCGTTCATTGAGAGCATGGTGTATAAGTTTTTGAATGCGACCACTTTCGATGGTTATAATCCCTACCGTGTAACAAAAGACGGGTTCGATTGGGAGACCATTGAGCCGGACAATCCTTGGTCCTATATTGGCTATTGGGGCGACCACCAGGTTATTTATTTGCTGAAGTTCCTGGAGTTTATGGAAGACCATGAGCCTGGCCAATTGGAAAGCCTTTTTGATAAAGAATGCTTTGTATATGCCAATGTGCCTTATAGAATCAAAAGCTACGAGGAAACACTTCAGAATCCAAAAGATACCATTGAATTTGACCTCAAACTTGACCATAAAATCCGGTTGGAAAAAGAGAGTTTAGGAGGGGATGCCGCCCTTTTGCGGGATGAAAACGGAAATATATATACGGTGACGTTTGTGGAGAAAATATTGGCGACGGTATTGGCCAAATTATCCAATTTCATTCCAGAAGGCGGCATCTGGATGAACACCCAACGGCCCGAATGGAACGACGCCAACAACGCCTTGGTGGGCAATGGCGTATCGGTAGTGACTTTGTGTTATTTGCGGCGGTTTTTATCTTTTTTCAAAAATATATTGACCGCTGCTGAATCGGGGCATACCAATATTTCCACCGAATTGGTTGATTTATATAATGGCGTATATCAAACATTAAAAACCCACCAGCATTTGCTTGCTGGGAAGATAAACGACAACGACCGCCGGCTGGTATTGGACGGGCTGGGGAAAGCAGGCAGCGAATACCGAACCCATATTTACAACCAGCCATTTTCAGGGATTAAAAAGGCAGTTTCCTTGGATGAAATCGGGCAATTTTTTGACCTGAGCCTCCGCTATTTGGAGCATACGATTGATGCCAATAAAAGGCCGGATAATTTGTATCATGCCTATAATTTAATGACCATCGAAAGCGATGATAAAATTTCCATTGCTCATTTAAGTGAAATGCAGGAGGGGCAGGTGGCTGTGTTGAGTTCCAAATATTTAGCTGGTCATGAGGCGTTAATGGTGCTGGACAGTTTGAAGAAAAGCAAATTGTTCCGCCCCGACCAGTACAGTTATTTACTATATCCGAACAAAGATTTGTCGGGCTTTTTGGAAAAAAACAATTTGCCAAAAGCAGCCGTCGAGCAGTCCGCCCTGCTCGCCCAATTGGTAGCCGATGGCAACGTGGATATCATTGAAAAGGACATCAATGGTATCGCCCATTTTAACAGCAATTTTAAAAATGCAAACGACCTAATCGTCGCATTGGACGAACTGGCCAAAACAAGCTATGCGCCCTTGGTTGAAAAAGATAAAAACCGGGTGCTGCAAATATTTGAAGACTTATTCAACCACAAAGCCTTCACCGGGCGGTCGGGCACTTTTTTTGGTTATGAAGGCTTGGGTTCCATTTATTGGCACATGGTGTCGAAGCTATTGCTGGCAGTGGAAGAGTGCTGCCTGAAAGCCGTTGATGATGGCGAAAAACCGGAGGTCATAAGCCAATTATTGGCGCATTATTATGAAATAAACGAAGGCATTGGCGTACACAAATCGCCATCACTTTACGGTGCATTCCCTACCGACCCTTATTCCCATACGCCTGCTGGAAAAGGGGCGCAGCAACCCGGCATGACGGGACAGGTAAAGGAAGACATCCTGAGCCGATTTGGCGAGCTGGGCGTTTTTGTAAAAAATGGCCAATTGCATTTCAACCCTTGCATGCTGCGGAAAAGCGAGTTCTTAGAGGACACAAAAACATTCGAATATGTTGATGTCCATCAGGAGCAACGGGAATTAACGCTCGAAAAAGGGTCGTTATGCTTTTCTTATTGCCAAGTACCAATTGTATATAAGTTGGCACAAGAAAACAGCCTGACAATAATGCACAAAAACGGCACGACGACCACATTTAACAAATTATTCGTGGATGAAATCAACAGCCGAAAAATATTTGAAAGGGTTGGTGAAATCATTCAAATCAATGTCCATATAAAGGCCACAATGTTGAATTAACATGAAAACAAAACCATGGCATACCTTGGCAATTGTGTTGGCATTGATATTCAATGTCGCATGGGGCGCAGGCATGGGGCGGCATCAACAACCACGACTACTAAATAAAAAAGCATTGACAGCAAAGGACATATTGGGCAACCCAAAATATTTGGCCATTTCTCATGGTGGCTATCGGGAAAACAGCCGTGACATACAGCCGACTGTGGAGCAACTAAAGGAGGATATGAAAATCCTCGCCGCCATGAACATAAAGGTCTTGCGAACTTATAACACCAAGTTGGCAGAAGCCTCTAACGTGTTGAAGGCCATTCATGAATTAAAACAGGAAGACCCCAATTTTGAGATGTATGTGATGCTGGGCGCATGGATTGATTGTAAAAACGCATTTAAAGGCCACCCCAACCATGATGAGGAGGACGCCGAAGCCAATGCCGCCGAAATTCAAAGGGCGGTGGACATGGCGAACCAATACCCCGACATCGTAAAAATCATTGCCGTCGGCAACGAGGCGATGGTAAAATGGGCGGCCAGCTATTTCGTGCAGCCCTGGGTCATTTTAAAATACGTGAACCAACTGCAGGAGTTGAAAAAAAAGGGCAAACTTCCCAAAGACCTCTGGATTACTAGCTCCGATAATTTCGCCAGTTGGGGCGGCGGCGATTCGGAGTACCATGTCGAAGATTTGACCAAACTAATAAAAGCTGTGGACTACGTGTCCATGCACACTTACCCCATGCACGACACCCATTACAACCCTGGTTTTTGGGGCAATTTCGAGGGTGAAGAAACGCTCTCCGATACCGCCAAAATTGCCGCTGCCATGACTCGTGCCAAGGACTATGCCGTATCGCAATACCAAAGTGTCGCCAAATATATGAAGGGGTTGGGCATCAAAAAACCGATTCATATCGGCGAAACGGGTTGGGCCAGCTCATGCAACGGACACTACGGGGCCGATGGCTCAAAAGCTACGGACGAATACAAGGAAGGCTTGTATTATCAAATGATGCGGGAATGGACCAACCGGGAAGGCATCGCCTGCTTTTACTTTGAAGCTTTCGATGAAATATGGAAAGACGCCGCCAATCCCGGAGGCTCGGAAAACCATTTTGGGCTGTTCACCCTTGATGGCAAAGCCAAATATGCGATATGGGATATGGTGGACAAAGGCAGTTTTAAAGGACTGAAAAGGGGCGGAAACCCTATTGTAAAAACTTATGACGGAAACAAAGCTGCATTGCTTCAACATATACCGCTTCCCCCGACAAAGCAGGGGAAGGCGGACGGACATTGATGACTCGCTTAAAAATTTCAACATGAGGACTTTAATAAAATACGGGTTCGCATTTTCATTGATTGCTATGCTCAGTGCCTGCACCACAACGGATAATAAGCTGGAAGTGGAGGTTTTTGAAACTTCCGCAAGCGGTAACAAACTCCAGCTATTAACAGAGTTCCCCGCTGGTGACAAAGCCGTAGCCGTGGCTGTCAAGCTAATGCCCGATGAAAAATTCCAAACCATCACGGGGTTCGGAGGGTCGTTTACAGAGTCATCGGCTTCGCTATTGAACCGCTTGGGCAAGGAAAA
>JBGSWN010000198.1:0-2417 GCA_041752395.1 Saprospiraceae bacterium
AGCGAAAGCGCCATGTTCAGCGGCTTGTTGATTAGGTTTTTCCAGCTTAGTTTTAGCATCGAAATATTGTTGAATTGCTGGATTGTTATATTGTTGTGTGTCACGAAAACAATCCAATAATAAAACAATCCAGCAATTACAGTAAAATCCGCTTCGCAAACCGCTCCTTCAACCGCCCGTCGTGCGTCACCACCAGCAAGGTGGCGTTCACTTCCCAAGCCGTTTCCTCCAATAATCGAATGACCTCCTCGGTGTTTTTGTCATCGAGAGCGGAGGTTGGTTCGTCTGCGAGTATAATTTCGGGTTTGTTCACTAATGCTCTTGCAATGGCGGCACGTTGGCGCTCGCCTTGGCTGAGGGCATCGGTTTTAGCGTTGATTTTATGGCCAAGGCCAAGCCTGCCGAGCAGTTTGGCGATGTGGTTTTTATCCACCGGCAGGCCAGCAAGCCGTTGTGCCAGCTCCAAGTTTTCGCCCACCCGCAGTGACCTGATGAAATGCTGTGACTGAAAGATGATGCCGATTTTCTTTCCCCGAAATTTATCCAATTGGCTGGTTTTCAGCGAATTGATGGCCGTATCGCCCACTACCACCAAGCCTTGCCGGGGGGTGAGCAGACCGCCAAGCAGGTGCAGCAGCGTCGTTTTCCCGCAGCCCGATTGGCCGAGGAGGAGCCAGTGCTCGCCTGTTTCGCAGCGTATGTCAGGGAAGCTGAGTGCGCTGCCGCCGTTGTAGGAGTATTGAAGGTTTGTGGTTTGTAACATTCTGAGCTGCGAGCTCTGAGTTTCGAGCTTCGAGCTTCGAGCCAAAAACTCGAAGCTCGAAGCTCAAAACTCGAAGCTTTTTATTTTTCCCCCATCACAATATACTGATAATCCAATGCACAATCATCCGACTCTATATTCGTAAAACCCGCCTCATCCAGTTCATTTTCCACCTCATATAATTCGAGGCGAACCTCCGGCTTCGGGTACTTGATGGGCATCCGTTTCTTCTTGAAATCCACCACGATGACCTTGCCGCCCTTCGGCAAGACATTCAGCAGATTTTGCAAGTATTCAATCCGGTTCTGAATATAAATATAGGTGTTCACGACCAGCACAATATCCACTTCGCCGGGCTTGAGTTTAGGGTCGTCCGGTTGGCCGAGGCGAGTTTCAAAGCGAGCCTGGTACTCTGGTTTCAGTTCTACCAACTTGATGCTGTCCATGAAATGGATGAAGCGAGGATCCAATTCCACGGCGATGACATGCTTGGCCTGCTGCGCCAATCGGCGGGAGAAAAAGCCCGAACCAGCGCCAATATCCGCCACGGTTTTGTTCGACAAATCGCCCATTTTCCCGATAACGACTTCCGGCTTTTGCCAAACATCACGGCCCGGCGGATCGTACTGCCGTAGCAGGTTTTGCAGGCTGGCACTGTCGCCCGGCATGAGGCTTTGCTGCCCGGTCGTATCTGGCTTTGGCGCTTTGGTGTTGCCTTCGGCAATGGGGTCATCGTGACCGCAGGCCGTCAGCAGCAGCGCCAAAACAAGGCTAAAAATTGCGAGGTTGTGTTGGATTTTCATTTTGAAAAGGAAGCAGAGCCTCCTAACTTTTTACTTTGTCCTTCCCGACCTTCGGTACGGGATTTCTTTTCACTCAATTTTACTTTCTATTTCCCAGTAACCTTCCCCGTGGCTGCCCCAAACCCGATGCGCACACCACCCTTTTCCCCCCAACCACGCATCACCACCGTATCGCCGTCGTTGATGAATTTGCGCTCCGAGCCGTCCGAGAGTTGCAGCGGCTTCGTACCACGCCAAGTCAGTTCCAGCATCGAACCAAAACTCTCCGGCGTCGGGCCGCTGATGGTACCGCTGGCGCAAAGGTCGCCGATGTTCATGTTACAGCCGTTCACCGTGTGGTGCGCCAATTGCTGCGCCATGTTCCAGTACATGTGTTTGAAATTGGAACGGCAAACCACCGCATTGGCGCCGTTCTCCGCCTGTATTTCCACTTCTAAATTGATGTCAAAATTGCGCTCGCCGGAAGATTGCAAATAAGGCAAAACCGCAGGCTCCTGCTTCGGCCCTGCCACTCGGAACGGCTCCAGCGCATCCAGCATGACCACCCACGGGCTGGCCGTGGAGGCAAAATTCTTCGCTAGAAACGGCCCCAGCGGAACGTACTCCCAGCTTTGGATGTCCCGTGCTGACCAGTCGTTAAAAAGCATCAAGCCGAAGATATGCTCCTCCGCATCGGCGATGCTCACCGGGCTTCCCAGTTTGTTTGGCTTGCCCACTACAAAGGCCATTTCCAATTCAAAATCCATCAGTTTCGTCGGGCCAAAAACAGGCTGCTCTTCGCCTTGCGGCAAGGTCTGTCCACTGGGCCGCTGAACGGGCGTACCCGATACCACGATGCTGGACGCCCGACC
>JBGSWN010000199.1:0-51918 GCA_041752395.1 Saprospiraceae bacterium
CAATGCGGCACCTTTTGAACAAAAATATCAGCACCAAACCCCAGCCATGGCTCAAAAACTGATTGATAAACCCCTGACTATCAAAGAACTACTGTTATGGAGACCACAAATATTGCCATGACTTAATCGTTCAGTATCAAAAATTGGTACTCCCACCTATTTGCTATCCGATTGCTCAAAGCATTAGTATCGCTTTTTAGAAGACAATATTTTCAAAACAATTCCTCACTTGATACCGCCTGCCTGGCATCCCGACCTTTTTCACTTATTGCTCCGAAGACAAAAGGCTTTTATAATTTTAGCGCTTCAAAAAAACCCGAACCCAATTGGGCATCACTTACCATTCTTAAAAAGGTACTAAACACCAACACCATACATGAGTCAAAAACTTGCAAAATCACCTGAATTGCTCCGCAAAGAAGTGGAAGCAAAAGACCTGGAAAGCCAGCTCAAAAAGAAACAGACGACGCTGAAAAGCCTCAAGACCCGCCTTCAGAACATCAAGTCTGATGTAGAGGAAATAGGCCGACGGGTTCATGCCAACATGCTCAACAAAATGGAAGCGGTGGAAGAACTTCGAATGGAAATCGCAGCGCTGGCCCGCCAACTGAAAATGGCCAAAGGCGTGAACAAGATGGACAAGGAACAGCTCCAGATGTTGGCCGATGAAATGGCCAATAGCAGCATGTTTGGCGACAAATTCGACGAGTTTCAGGAGCAAAAAAAGCAACGGGAGTCTGGCAACTTCGATTTTGACGAATCTGAGCGGGCAAGGATGCGCAGCATGTTCGCTGAATTTGAGGTGAAGCCACCGGAAAAAGAGCAAAAGGAAATCCGTAAAGTGTTCTTGAAGCTCTCCCAGCGATTCCACCCAGACCTCGCCAAAAACGAAAAGGAAGCGCAGGAGTTCCACCTGATAATGCAGCAAATCAACGAGGCCAACCAGCACAACGACATCCAGGCGCTGCTCGAACTGGAAAGCATGTACCTGCACGAATCCCTCGATTTTGAAGCAAAAGCGACAACCGTGGACTCCCTCCAGCAGGTGATTGACCGGCTGAAAAGGGACCTCCAATTCATCGAAAAACAACTGGACCGAACGAGCGAGGAAATCAAGCAGCTCCGCAAATCGGATTTGGGCAAAATGCTCACCTCCGTCAACAAGGCTGACCGAAAAGGCAAGGGACTCGACGATGCCACCGCTCAGGTTGAAGATATGCTGCAAATGTTCACCCAACTCCGGGACGGCCTGACAGATTCTATCCGAATTGGCAGGATTTCCCCTAAATTGGAGGATTTGCTATTGGGGGAAGACCCCGAGGAGGAGGAAGATGACTTCGATGGCATGGACCCGTTTTCCATGTTGACGAAGCTGGCCAATGGCGACGAATCCGCTTTTGATTTCTTCAACGCTGCCTTCGACAACCAAGTGGAAGACCCCGTTTTTCCTGTTGGCACCCCGGTGCGGGTAGCTGCTTCGGCTTGGTCGCCTTTTGATAAAAAGACAAATATGCAAGGCTGGGTAGGGCGGGTCGTTTCCGCCTATTACGACGACTTCGGAGACGAAACATACGCCGTTTCATTTGATAGCCAAACGGTTGCGCAAATGCCCACAAAGCTGATTGACACCGCTGTAAAAATGGACGAAGACTTTCAGGAAGCCGATTTCAGCGAAGACCAACTGGTCATGTGCCTGCCAAGGGACACCGAAGCAGAAGCACTTTCGGCCTACCGGGTACGCTTCCACGGCTCCCTTTGGAAATTACTGCCAGACAAGGCCATGGCTGCCCGCCTCCAAGCCATTTTGTTGGCGGATACCAGCTTGAACGACCATGAAAACTGGTCGAACTACTTGGCGCAGCACTTGAGCTTTCCTTTTGAGGCAAAATTAAGGGGTAGCGTTCGCTCCAATAAAGATAAGGGGGGCATCATTCAAGTTTTCGGCGTCAGTTCCTTCGATGCACATGGCCATATCATGGCCACCAAAGCCAATGGGAAGAAGGGCTTGAACCATCCCCTAGCCTACTTACAGGCTACCGATGAAAACAGCGTGGAGTTTCAGATTTTGGAGGATTATTTGGTGTGGGTGGCGAGTTCGTATTAGGTTGAGGAAGCGGGGTTGCGATTGTGGTTGCCAATTTGAGGTTGCAAATTGCGATTTCAAGATTGTTGTTGGAATGCCAACTTGGTATTTCAAAATGCAACCTCAAGATTTACTATCGAAAATTGCAACCTTAAATTGAAAAACTAACTATTTGTTTTGGTAAAAACCGTGTCGTAGTTTACTGCCTCTAAACATTGACTATGGAAAAACTGACACCATCATCCGAAGAATTTATTTCACAAATTTATCAGATTCGAGGCCAGCGGGTCATGCTGGATAGGGATTTGGCCGAGGTTTACGGCACTACCACCAAACGGCTTAACGAGCAAGTAAGACGAAACATCAAGCGATTTCCTCCTGAGTTTGTGTTTCAACTCACCGATGTTGAGTTTGAAAACTTGAAGTCGCAAATTGCGACTTCAAGTTGGGGCGGTCGCCGAAAACTTCCCTACGCCTTCACCGAGCACGGCGCCGTCATGGCTGCCAGCGTCCTCAGCACCGAATCCGCCGAACAAGCCAGCATTTACGTGGTGAAAGCCTTCGTGCAAATGCGAAACGTGATTGGGATGTACCAAGAATTGGAGCAGCGCCTGACCGATTTGGAGGCCCAGTTCGGAGAACAAGGGGCAAATATCCAACAGATTTTGTAGGTCATCCGGCAGTTCGTCCAAAAAGAAAACGAACCCCGAAAACCAATTGGGTTTAAATAAAACGGGCTTCCAAAAGCACTACATTTGCCAAAAAAACAACCATGCCCGAGTATCCTCATATTCCCTACCACCCCCTCAATATCACCGAAGCCGAATCCCGCCAGCGTTCCCAAGCCTTCCACGAACACATGGAGCGCCGCCGTTCGCTGCGCTTCTTTTCCGACCAGCCCGTTCCGAAGGAAGTCATCGAAAATATCATCATGACCGCCAGTACTGCCCCTTCAGGAGCGCACAAGCAGCCGTGGACTTTCTGCGTGGTGGGTGACCCAGCAATGAAGACAAAAATCCGGGAAGCGGCGGAGGAGGAAGAGCGGGAAAGCTACGGTGGCCGCATGAGCGAGGAATGGCTGCAAGACCTCGCCCCGCTTGGCACGGACTGGCAGAAACCCTTCCTCGAAATTGCCCCGTGGCTCATCGTTGTTTTCAAAAAAGCCTACGAGCTGGAAGGCGGCGAGAAGCGAAAATGCTACTACGTCAGTGAGTCGGTGGGCATTGCTTGCGGCTTTCTGCTGGCAGCTATCCACAACGCTGGGCTGGTGTCTCTCACCCACACGCCCAGCCCGATGAACTTTTTGCAAAAAATCCTTGACCGGCCTGAGAACGAGCGGCCTTTTCTGTTGGTGCCGGTAGGCTACCCAGCGGAGGGGGCGACGGTGCCGGATTTGCGAAGGAAAACCTTAGAAGAAGTGGCGGTTTGGTGGTAACACGGGCTGGCAGTCCGTGCTTTTTGTAAAACAAAGCTAGCCAACCTCAAAATGTGAAGGCACGTACTGCCAGTCCGTGTTACATTTGCGGCATGGAATCCGCCACAAAATCCGCTTGGTTGCGCTCGCAGGCCGCTGCGCTTTTGGCCACTGGCACCGACTTCACGGTCACTATCAGTTTGAAAGAACTGACTGGTTTGGGCTTGGTTGTCAGCAATGCAACGGGGGCGTTTTGCGGAGCGGTCGTCAGCTTTTTGTTGCTGCGCAATTGGGCCTTCAAACGGCACGACCAGCGCTGGCACGGGCAGGCAGTACGGTATGTCTTCGCCTCCGCAATGAGCTTGGTTTTGAACACATCGGGCGTTTGGCTGTTGACAGAAGTCTTTGGTATTCAATACATTGTATCAAAAATATTGGTTGCAATCCTGATGGGCTTGACCATCAATTACCTCCTATTCAAGCATTTCGTTTTTCGTTGAAAAAAGGGTTAGAAAGCTTAGATAGGTTTAGAAGGTTTAGTTGAGAACCCAATAAACCTCCTAACCCTCCTAACCCTCCTAAACCTCCAATGGGAGAAAAAAAGAAAATCCGCTTCATAATCAACCCACGCTCTGGTGCCAACCGCAAGCGGAACCTGCCTGTTTTGATCGAAAAAAACCTCGATTACAGCCAGTGGGACGCTGAAATCTGCCTGACGGAATTTGCTGGTCATGCCACCGAACTGGCAAAAGAAGCCGTCGAACTTGGCTTTTCGATGGTAGTTGCCTGTGGCGGAGATGGCTCAGTGAACGAGATTTCCAGCCAGCTCATTGGCACACAAACCGTACTGGGCGTGGTGCCAAGTGGTTCTGGAAATGGCTTTGCTGGGCACCTTGGCATCGGGCGGGACCTCGTCGGGGCTATTCAATTGCTCAACCACGGCAAGGTCATGAGGGTGGATACTTGCGGAATGAACGGACAGCATTTCGTCAATTTGGCAGGCATCGGCTTCGATGGCGTGGTGTCCAAGCGGCTGCACGACAGCCATATTCGAGGCTTCTGGGCTTACTTCCGTTATTCTTTGGAGGAGGCTTGGGCCTACCAGATGCAAGCGCTTGATATTCAGTTGGATGGGAAAAGTATCAGCCGCACTTGCCTACTGGTGGAAATTGCCAATGCGCCCATTTATGGCTATGGTTTTTCCATCGTCCCTCACGCCAATTTGAAGGATGGTCTTTTGGAAGTTTTGATTATAAAATCTGCTCCAAAATGGCGCTATCTGCTGGAAAGTTGGCGGTTCTTAAACCACTCGTTTCACAAAAGCAGCCTTGCTGAAAGTTATACTTGCCGGGAAATCGTCGTGACACCCAAAACACCAACCTGCTATCATTTGGATGGCGAAGGTTACGAATTGCGAGGCGAGGCACGGTTCAGTATTACCCCAAATTCATTGCGGGTAATCGTGCCGAGGGCTTTTGGGGAAATATTGCGGCAGCAAAAAGAAAATATAAATACCTGATTTTCAGCTTTTTACAATAAAAGTACTTTTAAAAAAGAAGCAAGTAAGACCAAATAGTTTAGGTAAGCCAATTCCTTTTAATTTTGGCTCGAATAGGCAACCCAATTCAGACTTTGCTTGTTTGCTTTTTTTCATTTTTACAAAGACACATGCGCCTACGATTTACCTTTCCTAGTTTTTTCTCCCTCATCACGGTATTTGGGTTGCTCATTTCTGCCTGCAAATCAGAGAAAAAAGATGCCACGCCCCAGCCCGGAGCTGCCAAAAAAGACATGCCATTGCAAGTGGAAGGCTTCATTATCGTCAATAAAAATTTGTCGGAGAACCTGGAAGTGCCCGGCAGTTTGCAGCCGTTTGAGGAGACGGAAATCCGGCCAGAGATTTCAGGCCGATTGGTGTCCATGAACATCCAAGAAGGTGGTGCGGTAAAAAAGGGATTGCTGTTGGCCAAGCTGTTTGATGAGGACTTGCAGGCACAATTGAAAAAGCTTCAGGTACAACTCGAAATCGCAAAAAAGACACTGGAACGCCAACAAGAATTGCTGAAAATACAGGGCATCAGCCAGCAGGAAGTGGACTTGAGCGAGTTGCAGGTGAACAATATCAAAGCCGATATGGAACTGGTGCGGGTGAGCATTTCGAGGACCGAAATCCGGGCGCCTTATGCGGGCCAGTTGGGCTTGCGCAATGTGAGTCTGGGTGCCTACTTGACACCCACTACCCTACTGACAACGCTCCGCCAAACCAACAAGATGAAGCTGGACTTCACCGTTCCGGAGAAGTACGGGCAACTTTTTGGGAAAGGGAAAACGGTTCAATTCACGGTGGCAGGGTCTCGGCGCAACTTTTCCGCTACCGTTTTGGCAACCGAAATGGCCGTTGCAGCCGAGACCCGTTCACTCAAAGTGCGTGCTTCCGTGGTGGACTCCGACAGGGCACTGCTGCCTGGCACTTTTGCCAAAGTATTGCTCAATACCAGCGGCGCTGGCGAGACTCTGATAGCGCCCACCCAAGCCATCATCCCGCAAGCAAGAGGTAAAAAAGTCGTTGTTTTCAGAGGAGGAAACCCGGAATTCCGGGATGTGGAGACTGGAATAAGAGACGAGGATTTTGTGCAGATTTTGTCGGGGCTGCAATTGGGCGATACGATTGTGACAACTGGCCTCTTGGCTATTCGCCCCGGCAGTAAATTGGTGCTGAAGAAAGTCGAATAAATGCTTTTCATTTCAACAAAAAAACCCAACTCCAAGGAGTTGGGCCAATTAGATTGTTTGAGGTCAAATCAATGTTTTGATTCTTTAGGGTGGTATATAAACTTCAAAGCGTTGAATAATTTTTAATTCTTAACTGGCTTGCAGGGTAAAATAAGCTGTTCATAATGTTGACTTCAAAGCAAATCCTTCTTTCTCAATTCCATATCAAAGATGGCATATTCATTTACAAACTAAGATAGCCGTTTTACGAAACGTTGCTTTGGGTTAACGAAACCCAGCATCGAATAAACCAAGGTGAAAATAATCAGGAGATGGGGAGGGTGATTTCGGCCCTTGTGCCTGATGGGTTTTGTTGCCGGTCGAATAAGTCGCTGATTTTTACATCATAATTTCCGCCATTCACTTTCCGGATGATGGCCAACCGCTCATTAACTATCTGTAGCCCCCTTGATTTATGGCTACGCCCCTGTTGAGCATTTATTTCAGCTGATTTTGCCCTGCCCACGCCGTTGTCTTCCACTACACATTTCAAAGAACCATTTTCCCGAAGGAAATTGATGTTGATATGTCCGCCCTCTTTTTTGTGGAAAAGCCCGTGTTTGATGGCATTCTCCACGAAGGGTTGAAGCAACATGCTTGGTATCTGCATGCTGTAAGTGTCCACCTCTTTGCCGATATTGACAGAATAAGTGAACGGGTTGATGAGCCGTTTTGCTTCTATTTTCATGTAAAGTTCCAGTAGTTCGATTTCCCCTTCGAGGGAAATAACCGCCTCCCGGCTGTTTTCCAAAATCACCCGCATTAGTTTGGCAAACTGGTTTACGTATTCCAAAGCGCCCCGCAGGTCTTGTTTTGCAATAAATCCATTGACGGTTTGCAGGCTGTTGAATACGAAATGCGGGTTCATTTGAGCGCGGAGTGCCGCCATTTTGTTTTCAGCGACCCGGGTGTTGAGGTCAGCTTTTTCACGGATTTGGGCGATACGGTAGTGGATGACGAGCCAAATTAGCAAAGCTGCTAATATTGTTGCTGAAATCTTGAACCACCAAGTGTTGGTCCAGTGGGGTCTGACAGTAATTTCCATTGCCTTGTAAGGCTCACCCCAAGTACCGTCACTATTAGCCCCCTGTATCCAAAAAGTGTAGTTACCATGCCGTAGTTTGGGGTATCGGGCAAAACCAGGTTCTCCTTTTTTCAGCTCAATCCAATTATCGTCAGCACCTTTCAGCATGTATTTCAGGCTGTTGCTGGATGGGGCACTGTATTCGATGGCTACGAACTCGAAGGAGAGGGTATTATCCCCATACGGCAAAACAAGGCGCCGAATTTCGGAAATATTGGTTGCGCCCATATCTGCGTCTTTTAAGCCCATCGGCGTTAAGTCGTTGATTTTTATGTCTGTAATTTTGACTTTGGGCTTGATTTTAAGGGAATCAATCTGACTCGGTGGAACGATGGTGATACCATTGGCACCGCCAAACCAGAGTTCGCCGTTGGGCCGCTTGGCACCAGCCATAAACTGAAATTCAGTGGACTGCATACCATCTGCGAGGCTAAATTCCCTGAACCGCCCGTCTTTTCTTTGATATTCCACAAGACCCTTAGGGGTGCTCAACCAAAGGTTCTCTGAATTGTCCGCCAACATGGCATGGATGTTTTTATCAATTAAACCATCTTTTTCGGTAAGAATTCTTTCTACCTTCAAGGTGTCGAGCTTCAATTTTATCAGCCCGGACATGGAAGCAACCCAAAGTGTTTCCCCATCTTTGTCTTCATAAAACCCAGTGACAAGGCCCCTGACGGGCAAGGTTTGTACTAAATGCAGGGTATCCTTTTGAAGGGTGAAGACTTCAATTGCTGATTCGTCTTTGTTACAGAATATCCTTCCAGATTTGTCTTCGTAAATAAGCCCATAGATAGCATCGACAGGAGTCACTCTTTTTAGGACAGGTTTACCATTTTTATTTTTAACTATAAAAATACCTTGATCAATGGAAGACACAAGAATGGCTGAATTTCTTTTTAATTGGCAAAGCCCGACGATATACAAGGATTGCCTATTTTCAGGAAGTACCGAGTGAAAGATTCCTTTATTCCTTTTATCCATCCAAGCCAGCCCATTCTGGGTTCCCACCCAAATCCTTCCTTGTTCGTCTTGTAGCAGGCTCTTGACCCATTCTCCCGGCAAGGAGTTGGCTACCCTTGTCCGTTGGTGAAACTGTTGCAACAACTCGCCCTTTCCGTTGAGTAAAAAAAGGCCATTTGGGTTGGAACCATGCCAAAAATTACCACTATTATCCCAAAGGCTTGCATAATAGCCGTAGGAGGTGTTGCCATCCTTAGTTGGACTTTTGGGTATTGAATTGAACTTGGTTTTGTTCAAATTGGTATAAATCAATCCGCTTGCCAAGGAGGAGACCCATAAATTGTCGGCTTTGTCAAGGTAAATATCAAAAACGTCTTGTGTCGAAATTTTCTGGCCATCTATTCGCTGCATATTCATTGGAGAGCAGACCTCAGATTCTTTATCGAATGAATATAACCCGTTACTCAAAGACCAAACTATAAGCTGTTTGTTTCCCCAGTTCGCTATATAACAAAAGCCCAAATTCTTCTCGCCAACTGTTCGCCAGTTACCGGATTGAGGGTTCCAGGCAACTAATCCTTTATCTGTACCCAGCCATGTGAGGGTGTCCCTTTCAGGCAATAAATCAACCACTGAGGAAGGCTCAACAAAAGGGTATTTTTCACTAAACCATTTTTTTCGTCCTTTCACTTTCCCTTTTTCAATGGCGCAAAAGGCTGACCCATTATTTTTGATATTGCCCTTTGGGTATATTGCACGAACGCTACCATCGGCTAAGGTGTCTGCCCAGTTGAAAGAACAGTCGCTTTTTGTAATGAAAGTATATTCATCTGGCTGATAAATATCGAGCCGATATATGGCTGTATCCGCATTGAACCAAAGAAAGCTGTCTTTTTCCAAAAAAAATACCCGATAGCCCGTCTGCACGGTATGGCAATCCTTATCCCTAACCTGAAAGTGTTTAAAGTTATCGCTTTTACGGATATAGCAATGGATTGCATCGCTGGTGGAGAACCAAAGATTTTTTTGTATATCTTCAAAAAACGTACTTTGAATATTCTCCCCTGTGAAAAGCGAGGTAGAGTCGGTTTGATCAGAATTATAATGCTTGACTCTCCCTCCGTCAAAACGGTTCAACCCAGCGGTCGAGCTGATCCAAACAAAACCTTCTGAATCGTGATAAACCCAATAGTTGAAGCTTGGGGAGTAGTTTGGGAGTGAATTGAGCGCATGAAACCACAGCTGTTTGCCTTCCTGCTGGTAAGCCAATAGCGGGAAGAGCAGTATCCAACAGGTGATTACAAGTCTGCGTTGCACAATTTATTTGATTTTATTGGTTACATCTAATAATCATAGCTAGTAAATACTGGCAAATAAGGGAGAATTAAAAGAAATATACGGGGCAACAGCAGGGGCTTTTTCTTTTTGTTCACTTTCATGTTGATTAGGTGGTGGTAAATTCTTTAAAAAAGAAATTGGCGGTGCATAGAAATATTCGCCTCCTTTAAGCGTAACTACATCCCGAAAACTACGGCGGTTGCTGGTTTTTTGATTCCGGGAAAACAAATTTTTAAAATAATTGGTGAATTGTTGAAGGCTTCGGGAAGTGGAATTTGAAGGATCAAGCCAAGTCGTGTTCCATAATTGAGTTTGAGTTCCAGTTACTTTATTCCCGATAATTGGGTCAATGCCCGTCACCTTTTCTCCGGCAGCTCCAGGCGAAATGAAATCCTTATTGTTGCACCATTCTTTTTGGACAAACTCAAACTGATTTTTGATGCTTTTCTGATAACACATGAACAATAAGCCCACACCTACCTCCGGCTCGTCGCTAAGGTCTGCCTCCCTTTTGCCATAAGTAATGCCTCTCCGCACCATTTGCTTTTCTGCTGGATTTAGCTTGGATTTCCCAATAGAATCAACCCTAGGGTTGACTTTTCGGATGTGGGCATGGAAAGGACAGCGCTTACCTTCACCGTCTTCTTGATAATTAAACCCTATCTTTTCAGGGTCTTTTACCCCGCCTTTGTACGACTTTTCAAGGGGAGTTCCATCCTTGAAGCGACCGATTACTTGCGCTTCCACATAGTCTTTTTGAATGCCCAAGTCTTTGGCAATATCCTCGACCTGCCGGTTGAAGGCCCTGACATTCTGTTCCAGTTTTCTATAAACTAGGTAGCTTCCATGTCCTCCAAACTGGTCTTCCTGCAACACGATGCCCTCGTTACCTTCGGTCAGGTTGCCCAGTGAGTCAATCTTGAATTCATGGTTGCTGATGCCATCCCGAAAGCCAAAATGCTCCACATACTGTTTGTTATTTGGTTTTTTATGGTCAAAAGGTAAAGTATTTCCTTTTTCCACAAAAAGAACAGTTCCGATATTTGACTTCATCAGGCTGCCGGCAATCTCCATGTGCTCATTGGCCAGCACCGCCTCATCCTTGTTCGCCAAAAGTATCATAGCATCAATTCCTTGCCGATAGTAAGGTTCCCAATAGAAGGTAGGCGGGTCGCCAAGGCTTCCATTCACCAACCCATTTTTCATGCCAAGCCGAAAGGAGATATCATTTGGCATCTCGTTTTCCGCATATCCAAGTTTGCGGTAACCATTGGCCGACAGTAGAAAACTGGTGACCGTCTTTTTGTCAAAATCGGGTGACTGGTTTTCCTTGTTTAGCTTCTGCGCTTCATACTCGGCTTTGGCTATAATGTCGTAAGCAGGAGAGACCCTTCGGGAGAACTTGCTGATCCACCTTCGGAGGTCATCTTGCTGGCTTGGGTTAAAATTGAATTGAATAAACAAACACCAAGCATGTTTCCTGCCGTGCCCTTTGAAAATATTGGCTTGTATGTCTTGCAACTGCTGGTAAGTCATCATAGGGAAAAGGGTTTATGTTTCATACTGAAAGCAAATTGTACTTCGAGCAAAAAACTATTGCTTCATACTTTTGAAAAGCAGTTCGACTATAAGTTATTTGTACCATGATATGGTCGAAATAAAAAGAATTTTTCATATAAAAACCTGCACTTGGAAGTGAGATTTCAAGGCTTTCCCTCAAACCCAGTTTTATTATGTGGCGGGCATGAAATGGCCACCCAGTTATCGGCATTTGTCAATAGTCCAGCCTGAGCGGCTGTACCGTCTCCATTGAGTGCTGTAACTCCAACCAACACCTTGAACTGCGTACTGCCAGATACATTTGTCGCATTGAACATCTGCGTAGAAAAGGCTTGTACCCCAGTGACCGGATGCACTTGGTTGAGCACAACTGCTATATCTGGAGCGTAAAAATGCCCTTCGGGGCCGCCATCCCCTGCGTCTAAAATGATTCTGGAAATAGTTGTGAATGCCATGATTTGATGATTTTAGGTGAATAAATTAATACTTCCGAAAAGAGAGCCAATTTTCGCTACAATTATCAAATAAATCCCTTGTTTAAAGGCTCCTGCTTTACCAATCCCTTTCCCCACTCTACGAAACCCCATTTTCAATGTACGAACCAATATCACAACCTCGCCAGCCTCCCAAGCAATTCTTCCTTCTTGGCACTTGACACATCCACCATACTGCTGTCCTTCATGCGCAGGCAACCGCCATCGTGCCGGATATATTCCGTGACGAAATGGAGATTGACGATATGCGAACGGTGCACCCGCATGAAATTATAGTTTTCGAGGCTTTCTTCGTACACCCCTATATTCTTCGAAATCATCAAGCATGAACCGTTTTGCGTATAAAACTTGCAATAGCTTTGTTCCGCTTCAATCCGGATGATGTTCGACATTTCCAAATAGGTAAGGCCATCGGAAGTTGGCAGGGCAATCTTCTGCTGCTGGTTCGGTTGGAGTTCATTCGCCTTGTTCAACAGCCCCGCAAGTACACTCAATTGTTCCAGCGTCTTTTTCTCTTTCAACTTCAGTTCTGCTTTCGCTAGGGCCTCTTCCAGGTCAGTTGGCCCCACAGGTTTCAGCAGGAAATCAATTGCACTAAGTTTAATGGCATTCAGTGCATATTGGTTGTGTGCGGTGACAAAAATCAACTCAAAATCAATGACAGGCAAACGGCGCAACAATTCAAGCCCGGTCATCCCCGGCATCTCAATATCCAGTAGTAAAACATCGGGTTTTTGTTTCAGAATGGCATTCATGCCCTCGAAAGGGTCAGCGTAAGCGCCCATCACGGAAACCTTTGGGCAGTACATGCTTATCAAAGAGGAAATAAACTCAAGGTTCGCTGGCTCATCATCAATAAGCATCGCTTGCATCATGTCATTTTAGGAATTAGGTAAGCAAAAAACAAAGGAAATGAATAAAGTACAATAATTGCAAAAAATTGTCAGAAAGCACTGAAAATGCTACTTCCACCAATTTTTCTATTTCAAAAAAGCAAAATCGCCTATCTTCGGCCAACAGATTCTTGGTCAAAACCTTGGGTCAACACCAAACAAACACCCCTATGAGAAAACGATGGACACTCCAAGCAACTGACGAAGCCGTCGTCAGCCACCTTCAAGAAGTACTCAAAATCAACCCCGTCTTTTGCCGTTTGCTTGCGCAACTTGGCATCAGCACTTTCGAAGAGGCAAAGACATTTTTCCGGCCCGAATGGTCGCAGCTCCACGACCCATTTCTGATGAAAGGCATGGAAGCCGCCGTAGCACGCCTTCAGCACGCAATTTCAGCGGGCGAAAAAATCCTGCTCTATGGCGACTACGACGTGGACGGCACCACTTCCGTTGCCCTCATGCACCAGTTTCTGTCAGGTCACAACGCCAAGCTCAATTATTACATCCCCAACCGCTACCGGGAAGGCTACGGCGTCAGCATGGCCGGCATTGACCACGCCATTGCCGAAGGCACCAAACTCATCATTGCGATGGACTGTGGGGTAAATGCTCGTGAACAAGTGGCCAAGGCCAAGGCCCACGGCATTGATTTCATCATCTGCGACCACCACCTGCCCGACGGGCCGCTCCCCGACGCCGTTGCCGTGCTCGACCCTATGCGGCCCGACTGCCCCTACCCTTTCAAGGGCCTCAGCGGCTGCGGCGTGGCCTTCAAGCTGGCGCAGGCTTTTTTGCAAAAAAACGGCCTGCCCGATACCGAGCTACACGGGCTGCTCGACCTGCTGGTGCTCAGCATCGCCGCCGACATCGTGCCGATGGTGGGTGAAAACCGGACACTCGCAAACCTCGGCCTCGAACACCTCAACCGCAGTAGCCGACCCGGCATTTCCGCCCTGCTCGACCTCAGCGGCAGGAAGCGGCCACTCTCCATCAGCGACCTTGTCTTCGGAATTGCCCCGCTCATCAATGCCGCTGGTCGCCTCGCAGACGCCGACCAAGCCGTGAAACTGCTCCTCTCTACCGATAGCACCGAGGCCGCCGACAATGCACGGGTTTTGCTTCACCGAAACCAGCTCCGCAAGGAACACGACCAGCAAATCCAGGACGAGGCCATCCGACTTTTTGAGGCAAAACCAAACATGAAGGAACTCAAAAGCGTGGTTTTGTTCCAAAATGACTGGCACAAAGGCGTCATCGGCATCGCTGCCGCAAGGATGGTGGAGCGCTTCCATCGGCCAACCATCTTGCTCACCGAATCGAACGGGGCGGCGGTTGGTTCGGCCCGCACCGTACCCGGTTTCAATATCTACCAAGCCATCAAAACCTGCGAGGATTTGCTCACGAATTTCGGAGGCCACGACCACGCCGCTGGCCTCACCATGCCGCTGGAAGCCGTGCCGATTTTCCAGCAGCGGTTTGAGGAGGCGGTGAGGAATCGCATCACCGAGGAACAGCAAGTGCCAGAAGTAGAAATAAACGCTGTACTTGATTTGAAAGACATCACACCGGTTTTTTGGCGGATATTGAAACAGTTCGCACCGCACGGCCCTGGCAACCGAAGCCCCGTTTTTGTCTCAAAAAACGTGCGGGACACGGGTCATTCCAAACTCTTGAAGGGCAGCCACATCCGGCTTTCCCTTCGGCAAGATGGCGTTCCAACCGCTACGGGTATGGCCTTCGGCATGGGCGAACATTTTGCCCGCATTGCTTCGAAAAAGCCATTTCATGTAGCCTATAAAATTGAGGAGGAGCAATGGCAGGGCAAGAAGTACCTGCGCTTGATGGTGAAGGATTTTTGGTTGTGAGTCCTAAAGCAAACAGTCGTTTGAACAGTCGTCAGTTTATCATTAAATTAAATTGCCATAAACATTGAGCAGTTTTTCGGATTCTCTGGCTAACTTTCCGACCTAAATTTTTCACCTAAATCCAAAACGAACTAAATCCAAAACAAATGAGACGCTCCAACCAACGACACCTCGTGCTGTTTGCAACAGCTTTATTCCTGCTTTTTTGCTCCGCAATTTTTGCGCAAAACATCACCTACCAGAACCCGCCTGAGTTCTTCTCCTGCGACCAAGCCAGCTTCGATTTTACAGTACAAAACACGACCGGTGCTACCTTGACTGGCGTGTCCGTGACTGTCAATTTCACCACTACTCTAGGCACGCCCTGCGGCATCGAGTACGTGACTGGCTCTGTGACTGGCGGGGTAGCGGAAGGCAATTTGACCAATCTTGCTGCTCCGCAATTCCTTTTGCCGAACCTTGCGGCGGGTGCTTCGCAAAGCTTTTCAGTGCTGGCCTCCGCCAATTGCCAAACCGCCGCCTGCGTGGACAACGCCGAGGTGTTTGTGAACAACATCACCCTGAACTGGAACGGCGGTAGCACCAGCGTGACCACCAATCCCTACGTGATTGACCGGGCATTGCTCATCATCACGAACGTGACGAGCACCGTGATGGGCGGAACTCGGGGCGATGTTTTGCACCGCAAAATCACCATCCGGAACACGAGGCCAGCGGCGCTTTCCAGCTTCACTTTCAGGGACGTTTTCCAGCCGGGCCTCAGCATCACCTCACCACAAGGCACGGCGCAGCCAAGCGGGCCAGGCATCTTCCAACTACTCCTCGATGCCTCCGACTTCACCGCCATCGGCGATGGCGATGGGTTGTTTGAGTTCAACGAAACACTTATTTTAAATGAAGACATTGAAATCATCGTCTGTGGGGTGGACGAACATTCCTCCGTCTCGAATATATCGGTGGCCTGGGGCTGCGATGGTGCGGAATGCCAGCAAGAGTCGGTGAATGCGGTGGTCACTTTTCAGCCGTACACCAAAGCGCCGCAACTGGCTTGGGAGCCAATCATTTCCGTGCCGGAGTGTTTTTGTGGGCCGGATGGGCATGCGCAGGGCATGAAAATCACGAACGTGGGAACGGGTAGGGCTTTGAATATTCTAATGTCCGTGAAACCTCCGACAACTCCGGTCCCTTACATGGGAGGACTAATGGACTCAACTTCCATTCGTGTGGACAGCTTAAACACTGCCATCAATTTTGAACAAAACATAATAGGGGCGATGGGTTTTACCACGCCATGCGACGGGCCGTCGAGCTTGGTGGAAAGGTTTAACGTAGTTATTGCCAGCTTGGAGCCGGGTGCCTCTGTCGTGGTGCATTGGGACTTGTATTTCTGCAATATGGAATGCCCTCGTCCACTCATAAGACCTAGCACTGGTTGGGAATACAATTACAGTTATTATAAAGAGTGCCCACCCAGTATTTTCATCGCAAATGGCAATAACATATTAGTGAGCAAGGTGAGCGAGCGAATCAATACCACTGCAATTATTCAAAATGGGCCTTTGGTTGACGGAAATACTTACACTGTTATTTACAACCTAGATTATGACAGCCTCTCGTTACTGGATGCGCCACTCACCATTCAAATTGAACTCCCTTGTGGTATGCAATGGGTGCCAGGCAATTCAATGCTGCTCAATGGTGATGCCCCGCTCAGTGTTCAAGTGAATGAAACCCCCGAAGTAACCACGGCGACTGCCGTGTATGAAATGCCTTTAACCGTGGATACCGGGACCTTACAATTTGATTTTGTTTTTGATTGCGATGCCATCTGTACAGAGTTGGCTTGTAAATATGAACTAGAGACATCCTGCACCGAAATTTGTGGCATGCCGCCGCCGCCGGGCATTGCTGGAGGTATCACGACCACCATCAGTAAAAGTGAAACTTATCCGCTTGCATGCAACCTAAATGACTGCATTGCCTTCTCGGCTGTCATTGACTGCCCTGTGGACACTTGCTTTGACCGGCCGCCCGGCTATTTATCGTATGAATTCACTGCCTTCCGCAAAAACTATGGCCTACCCGACAACAACAACGACCGCATCCCCGATGCCCTGACTGGCTTACCGGACATGAATCTCGTGAAAAGGCAGCGTTTCATTCCCGGTGACACTGTTACAACGACCTTGCGAGGTGTTGTGGTGATTGATGAACCAGGTAAAACATTGCCGCTGGCCTTCATTCAAATTGGTTTTACAGGTGGAGGTGAAATGACAATTTCAACGAGTGATGCACTTTTCACACCAGACCACTTCACGGCAGGAAATTCCCTTTTGCGTGTTTTTGATAAAAGCACGAACACTTGGTATGATTGCCCAAACCCGCCATTTGATGTTCAATCGGGCATAAGCTATGATTACGACCTCACGCAATTGATAGGCAATTGCCTACCAGCCAGTTTCGCCTTTGACCAAGGCGACTCCTTGGTTTTTGTGGGGGATTACCGTATTGCCTACAATCCGGTCATGGAAGTTGATGTAACACCTTTCTATGGTAACTTTTCTGCGACCCCTGAGGTTTACCTTTTCGACGCTGATTCAAGCGAATACAGCCTGTTGAACTGCAAATGCCAAAGCGTTGAGCTAGAACTTTCCTACTACAAATACAATATCATTCCCGGCACCTTCGCCATGCCCCCGTGCCAGCTTTCCACTTTTAATACGGCCAGCTTGGTTTCGTTGCAATTGCACGAAGGCAATTTCTTTCCGTTCGAGCACCGCAACTTGCTGGTAATGGAAGACCTGCACATACAAGTGCCGCCCAGCGTGCAGATTACTTCCACCCGAATGATCAATATGCGGCTGCAAAACGGGGCGGACATCGCCACCCAAGTGCTTTTTTCGCCTAATTTTATCAATGGAAAGTATGTCCACAACCTCATCCAGCCCTATCAAACGCCACCGCTGGATGAAGGCTTTTCGGCCACTTTCCAATATATTTTCGATAGCGATTGCACCAATAAATCGGCACTGCCGATGCAGCATGGACTTACGCTCAATTTTGCACCCAGCCTTCCTGAACCCATTGACCCCTTGGATTTTACGGTGAACACAAACGGCTTGCGACCGCTCATCGCCAACCTGAGTTTGGAATCGCCACTTTTCGACATTGTCAGTTTCAGCAACCAACTCAAGTTTGATTTCTTGCTGAAAAACACGCCCACTGTCGTCGGCACCCTCTCCAGCGGACCAGCGCCAAATACTTGGCTGTACGTCACTTCGCAAACGGGCCTAGTCACCAATTTCCAGCTAATTAATCAAACGACGGGGCAGCCAGTGCCAGTCACCAACGGCATTTTCCAGCTCGGCAGCTACGCCGAAAGTCCGAATGGGCTTCCTTTCCGTTTGTTGGGGATAAACAATTCTTGCAATTTGGAAAACCTCCAAATCCACTACGGCTGGAGCTGCGACCCGTATTTGAACACCGTCCAAACGCCTTGCTACGAAAAACTCCAACCCATCACGATTGAATCCCCGCCGGGCGAAATTGACATGATGGTGACCAGCCCGGCAGGCTGCTCGCAGCTTTGCGACACCATCCCGTACCACGAAATCGAGGTGTTCAACGCACAGCTCGGCAGTGTCTATGACCTTGGGGTAAAGGCGCTCGTACCGCCCGGCTTCAATGTACTTTCGGGTTCTTGCGAAGTGGAATATCCGACGGGCAGCGGCCTGATTTACCCCATCGGCGACCCGACCAGCCCAAGTTCCGGCGTCTTCGAGTGGAACCTTTCCGAGCTTTTCGACAGCATCGCCGCTGGGCTGCCCGGCGTGAGCGAAGCGCCCTTCAATTCCCTGACGCTCCGGTTTTTAGGGGAAACGACCTGCGACTTCGTGGCCGATGCCTACACCTTATTTATTGCGGCAGCAAAACAAAACTGCGGCACGCCAAGCAATACCATCGCCAAACCCGGCGACCCGATTTGCATTGACGGGGTGAGCGGGCCGTTCACCATGAACATCAACGTGAACAGCAGCCCCGGCTTCGGCTGCAACAACGACGTGGGTTTCCAAGTGACGCTCTCGGCATCCGACACCTTGCCGCCAGGTGCCTGTCTCATCATGACCCTGCCGACGGGCATCACCTACCAGCTCAATTCCTGCACCAGCACCTGCGCCTCCGGCCTCAACTGCACACCGACCATCAACGGCAGCCTCGTCACTTGGCAGTTGCCGACGGGCATTTTGCCTTCGCAACTCCTCTGCCTGAACTTCAACACCCAAGGCTGGGCGGGCCTCGGCTGTGAGAATGGCGTCATACTTTTCCGTACTGCTGCGCAAACCCAAGCCATCTGCGCACTCACGGGCGATTCGTGCAGCACGAAGGTCAGCACAGGTTCGCTCATCCTGCCCTTTGACCCGCAGCGGCCCGAATACGACCTCAGTAATTTTACCATAACTGCCTCAGCGTCAGGCGCTAACGACTTGGTCAATTTCATGGTGGATGTGACCAACAACGGCGCCGACAACCTCCCGCCCCTCGACATCGAGTTCTTCCTAGATACCGACGGCAACGGCACGGGCGACCAACTTGTACACACCGAAATCTACGGCCTCATTTCCGCAGGACAAACCGTGACCGTGTCGGGCAGTTTCACCTTGCCTTCGACAGCCAACCTCTGCGGTCTGATTGCCTTGATTGACGCTTCGCAACAATGCGCCTGTGCGGGCGACCAAGTGCAGGTGAGCACCCCCATTGAGTACCAAACTGGTTTGAGTTGGACGGTCTGCTCTGGCACCGACCAGCAAATCGGGGTGACGCCCATGCCCGGCTTCACCTACCAATGGACACCTGACGACTGCCTTGCCGACGACCAAGCGCCGACGACTATTTTCAATTGTGTAAACAACGGTTTCAACCCCGTACAGTATCAGTTCACACTTGCGGAGGGCAACGGTTTTTGTGAAATAAACAACTTGATGAACGTGACAGTGCAGCCCGTGCCAGGCATCGCCTACGCTGATTCGCCCATCTGCCAAGGCCAGAGCGCCAACCTCGCCGCCACCGATGGCTCGGTTTTCAACTGGCAAGGCCCCGGCATTGCGCAGCCCAACCAACAAATCATCACAGTGACGCCAATGGTCACCAGCCAGTACAGCGTAACGGTGACGGACGCTTTCGGATGCTCCGGCACCGACCAAGCAACCGTGGTCGTCGCTCCGCTACCAGTGCTGGATGCGGGGGCTGACCAATCGGTTTGCCCCGGCCAATTGGCGCAGCTCAACGCCACGCTCGACCCCGACTTCGACTACCTCTGGTCGCCGCAATTCGTAGGTGGACAGCCAGCGCTCAGCAACCCGACTCTTGCAAATCCAGTCGTTTTGACCAGCCAAAGCACTACTTTTTCCCTCACCGTTTTGGATGAAAATGGTTGCTCCGCAATGGACGAGGTGACGGTGACTTTCAAGGACAGCCTGCTGCTCACCATGCCACCGGATGTGACCATTTGCCTCGGCAACAGCACCACGCTGGCCGCCACGACGAATCAGCCGGCGACTTTCACTTGGTCACCCGCAGGCAATTGCGTGAACCCACCGGATTGCTCTAGCCTGCTCGTTTCACCGACCACCACCACGACCTACACAGCCTCCGCTGTTACGGCTGACGGCTGTCCAGCTTCGGGCAGTGTGACCGTCACCATCGTCACCGATGTAATTGTGGAGAATGGGCCAGCGGTCGAGATTTGCGAGGGCGAGACGGCGGTGATTTTTGGAGAAACAGTCAGTCAGCCCGGCACCTACTGCGAGGAATTCAGCATGCCCGGCGGCTGCGACAGCTTGTACTGCGTAGCGTTATTGGTGAAACCCAGCATTGACACCCTCACTTTCGACACCACGGTTTGCTTCGGCGAGTCGGTGATTTTTGAGGGGCAAACCTTCACGGAGGATGGGCTGCACTGCGTCACCCTCCCCGGCTCGAACAGTTGCGACAGCACCCGCTGCATCCAGCTCACGATATTGGATTCCATCCTGCTGGTCTTCGAGCTGCCCGACACAGTCATGCAGGGGGACACTTTGATGCTGAGCATTGCGGATGGCGCCTACACGTCTATCGAATGGTTCGCCAACGACTCGCTGCTGGCGGACTGCAACAACAACTTTATTTGCGAAATAATCGCCATGGAAAACACGACCTACAGCGTGGTGGTAGTGGATACCTTCGGCTGTGGCGGTTCTGCTTCGCAATTGGTCGTCGTGATACCCGACTGTAACACCGAACTGGTCGAAATCCCGAACGTCTTTTCGCCAAACGGCGACAACACCAACGACAGTTTCAACATCGTCAGCCTTGGCTCGGAGGTCATCCTCAACATGCGAATCTGGAACCGTTGGGGCGAGAAAGTCTTCGACGGCGCTGGCCCTTGGAATGGTAAGCAAAACGGCAAGGATGCCCCAAGCGACGTGTATATTTACCTGATAAAAATCGGCTGCGCTGTGCCCGTGGAGGACATGGAAAAAGTGCTCAAAGGGGATGTGACGCTGTTGCGGTGATGTGTTTTTCAACCTCTACGCGTTATTGATACTTAAGAAAAGATAATCAGTGCTTCATGTTCCATATGTTTATTTTAGGCGAAGTATTCTGGGGTGAAAAGATGTTTTCTCCTTTAGATTGCTCTTTGAATTCGCTGTAATGGTAAACTGCTGTAAGAAACTCAACTCGTTTTGATATAGATCGGTTCATAGAAAGGCGTTGATATTTAGACGCAATTGGTGATTGGCTCGGAATACGCTTTCCTTCATTTTTGATAACTATTTTATTTTTTTGTGTATCCCCTATGGCTTCGCTCCAGGATAGCAAGGAATTGGGTTTTCCAGTCATTGGACCAAACTGCTTGAGTTTAGGAGAAATCCTCTTAACTGTAGCTAAGGGCAATTCTTTTCCTTCCTTTTTCTCAGATAATGTAGTCATAAATTCATTAAATTCAACCCAAATAGTTGAAGCGGGCTTAATTCTTTTCGCCCCTGATTGATAGAACCAATCTCGAATGCATTTTATTATTTCTTCTTGATTGCCTCCGTGTATTCGAAAAGCGTCCGCTAAATTGCTAAGTAGTTCTACACCAATACTTGAACGATCTTTTCCGAGTACAAGAATATTCTTTTTTTGGGATTTAATTCTTGAGTAATACTCATGGAAAGCTATTTCTTCAATTAACTTTCCAGACAACCTTAAGTCTTGGTTTTTACCAAACTTAGTAGCCCCAATTTTACTCAAGTCATGAATACAGTATTGTGATTCTTCAATCAACTGATTGATTTTCTTCGTTCTATCCTCAACAGATGCGAAATGTTCAAGTATAATTTTAGGTTGGAATCCGCACGCTTTAACAGTAAAGATAACCGCTTTTAATAATGGTAAATATTCTTCGTCATAAGGGCAGTCAATAAAAACGTTTTTTTGATTTTCCACTGAAATAAATACCTTGTTTTCAAAACAAATCTTGAAAATCGTTTCCAATTCTTGCTTTAAATCAGAAACAAGAATAGTGTCTTCTAATAAGTTATATTGTTTGAGTAATTCTGTAGTTTTTACAGCCGCAACATCCCATTGTATCTTATCTTTTTGAGAAATTGCCATTACCAATTCTTTCACCAACCCGCTTTCGGTCATTCGGGCGTAGGCGGTATCATAATCTTCATAAGACTTGAAATGCTTCTTTCCCACCTTTTGCCAAACGGTAAAAAACTGTTGGATTCCATTTTGGGAAGCGGCCAAATGGCGGTAAAGATTGGTGGCCTTTTCGAAATGGCCAACTTCGCAAGTTTTCAAGGCAGCGGCCGGGTTAAAACTGGCTGGAACGACGGTAGAAAGCAATCGGGTCTCAACGAAAGAATAAATTTTACTGTGTCTGATGTGCTTTTCCAGAAGAGAGGCGATAGCGTTTTTCAACTCAACTCCGCTGATTTTTGTGTCCATAAATTGCAGTGACAAGGCTAGCGCCTCATGCTTTTTTGATTCGAGTTCGAGCAGATTTCTGACTTCGTTAATCTTGCGTTCTCCTTCGAGGTGGATGGTTTCAGGGTTAGTCAGTGCAAAAAAATTGCTGTCGAACAGGTGCCATTTCCTAACCTCCTTTGGTTCGTCTGCATCCATTAGGAACCACTGTCCCTGTTGCTTGATGGCGGCTTTCCCTAAAGCCCCGAATATGTACGCTTGGCTAATCATTTTCTTATTATCTTGATGTTTTTCGCTTTTAAGTTCAGCAGAAAAATCTTGATTTTGTCTTTGTCAAAATGTTTGCGCAATTTTTCATGAAAGACCACTTTTTCAAATACAACGTTGGTCACCTTATTGAAAATATGGAGTTCGATGAACTCGTCATTGCTTTTCTTCTTATCGCTGCGTAGTATCAACCCTGCAAAATCCGGTGCATTTTTCTTCCCAGCGATTTCCCGTCCATGTTTAACGACTGAAACAATCGAACGTTCATTCCAAGTTCCACAGTGTCCAGTGGGCATTGTAGTGCCTGCTTTCCAACCGGCGTCCGTTAGTTCGTCAAATAACGGATAGGAATTTTTCTCAAAAACAGTCGTCCGGCGCTCTATCATGGCAGTTTTCAATACCACCGAAACATCACCGTAAGACCTAAGCCCATTTTCGTTCAAACTTAATGCTGCATAAACTAAGTTTCGACCAGTAAATCCATAAAATGCAGTTTCAACTACGCAACGCTTGAGGTCATTTTCAAAATCTGCGACAAAGCGTTTACTCTGTTCAACTGCCCGCTGGTAAGGCAGATAGTCCTCATTTTCAGTCATTAATTTATGGAGGAACCTACCATCCATGTTAATGACCGCTTTAGAATTCATGTTTACTTCTTCCTCAAAGTCTTGAACCCATCCTGATTTCCCAGCGGCTGTTACTGCTGCTTGTACATTGCTATAACTCAGTTTCAACCCATCCTGAAAATATTCGTCACTCAACAAATTGACGTTAACTGGCCCAAGTGATTCACCACATGCAACACAGACAATTGCGTTTCTGTTGTTCACAGCACCACAAGAATTGCAAGTGATTTTGGTCAATTCCATCTCGGAAAAGGTTTAGTTGGGCAAATATTAGTTTGGGCAAAAACTTGAGACCATGCTGCTATTTGCGAATGGGTTGCAAATGTAAAAAATAAGGACAAACGTCAAAAAGGCTTGAAGTAGTTCATTAGGCATAAATTTACAATTTTTTTAAAATTCGTTACCAATTGAGGGTAGTTTCACCAATTTTGGCCTGAAAATTTTAGCAATGCAAGAAAAACTCCAACACCTTCAACAATCCCTAGAAGGCGAGATCCATTTCGACGCCCTCATGCGGTCGCTCTATGCCTCCGATGCCTCCGTTTACAAGGAACTACCGCTGGCTGTCGCCTACCCACGTACCGCTGGCGATGTGAAAAAACTCATCCGCTTCGCAACCGAAAACCAAACCAGCCTCATCCCCCGCACAGCGGGCACTTCGCTTGGTGGGCAATGCGTCGGCACGGGCATCGTGGTGGATGTGTCGAAACATTGGAACAAAATCCTCGAAATCAATGTGGAAGAACGCTGGGTGCGGGTGCAGCCGGGCGTCATTCGGGACGAGTTGAATCTTTTCCTCGCAAAACACGGCCTGTTCTTCGGCCCCGTGACCGCCACGGCCAGCCGGGCGATGATCGGCGGCATGGTCGGCAACAATTCTTGCGGAGCGACCTCCATCGTACACGGCACCACCCGTGAGCATGTGCTGGAAATCGAAGCGGTGCTCAGCGATGGGTCGGAGGTGGTGTTCGGCAGCGTTGTGCAAGCGGATTTTTTAGCAAAAACAAAAGAAAAAACGCTGGAAGGCGAGGTGTATCGCCAACTTCACGAAGCCTTGCAAGTCCCTGAAAACCAGCAAAATATCCGTCAGGAGTTCCCCAAGCCAGACATCCACCGCCGAAACACGGGCTATGCCGTGGACGTGCTGCTCGACCATCAGCCTTTCAATCCGGAAGGCCCTGAATTCAATTTTTGCAAACTGCTGACTGGCTCGGAAGGGACACTGGCTTTCACCAAAACAGTGAAACTGAACGTCGTCCCGCTCCCGCCACCCGTGCCCGCCGTGCTTTGCGCCCATTTCACTTCGCTGAACGAGTGCATGGAAGCCACGCTGCTGGCCATGCAGCACCGCCCTGACCAGTGCGAGCTGGTGGACAAAATCACGCTGGACTGCACCCGTGGCAATATCGAACAGGCCAAAAACCGCTTCTTCGTGCAGGGCGACCCGGCGGCGGTTTTGATGATTGAGTTCCGAAGGGAAAATCTGGAGGAGGCCACTTTCGCAGCGAAGCACCTCATCGAAACTTATCAGACAGCGGGAATGGGCTACGCTTTCCCCATCGTGACAGGCAGTCGGACCAACCAAGTTTGGGCGCTGCGCAATGCGGGCCTCGGCGTCATGTCGAACATCCCCGGCGATGCTAAGCCGTATTCCTTCGTGGAAGATACCGCTGTGGCGCTCGAAGACCTGCCCGCCTATATCCGGGAGTTCGATGCGCTGATGCAGGGTTTTGGCCAGAATGCCGTTTACTACGCCCACGCCGGGGCAGGCGAATTGCACGTAAAACCCAAGCTGAACCTCAAGGATGCCGAGGATGTGCGGCAGTTCCGGCAGATCGCCGAGGCTTCCGCCAAGCTGGTAAAAAAATACAACGGCAGCCTCAGCGGCGAGCACGGCGACGGTCGGGTGCGGGGTGAGTTCATCCCGATGATGCTCGGCGAGGCGAATTACCAGCTCCTTCGGGAAATCAAAAAGACGTGGGACCCGCACGGCATTTTCAATCCGGGTAAGATTACCGACGCCCCGCCGATGGATGAATCACTCCGGTACGAGGTCGGATCAGAACAGCCTGAAATCGAGACCGTCATGGACTTCTCGGATGCTGGCGGCTTCCTGCACATGGCCGAGAAATGCAACGGCTCCGGGGATTGCCGACGACTGGATTTGAGCGGGGGAACAATGTGCCCAAGTTATCGGGCCACCCGGGACGAAAAGGACACAACGAGGGCGAGGGCGAATGCGCTGCGGGAGTTTCTTTCAGTTGGCAGTTTCCCGACCGGGGTCGGGATTGGCAGTTGGCAGTCCAGTTCGCAGTCCGACAGTCAGCAGTCCGCAGTCGGGGAAGAAGAAGTGAAGCGGGTGTTGGATTTGTGCCTAAGCTGCAAAGGCTGCACCTCAGAATGCCCCTCGAATGTGGACATGACGACGATGAAGGCAGAGTTCACACACCAGTATTACCAGCGGCATGGAGTACCGTTTCGGGCAAAGTTCTTCGGGCATATTGGGCGGATGAATGCAGTGCTGTCGCACATCCCCGGCGTCGCCAATTTCTTCACGAAGAATGCCCTGACGGGCAGTTTGGCGAAGCGAATCGTGGGTGTTGCGCAGCAAAGAAGCCTACCGCCGCTGGCGAAAACGACCTTGCGACGATGGTACAACAAACATCGCCACGAGTTGATGCAGAATGGGCCGAGCAAGGGCAAGGTCTTTTTCTTCTGCGATGAATTTACCGATTTTTATGATACAGAGATTGGGATAAAAGCTTTGAAACTGCTGGCTCGACTGGGTTACGAGGTGGAGATGCCGGAGCATCCGCAAAGCGGTCGGGCACAGTTGTCCAAAGGCCTGTTGCCGGAGGCAAAAGTGCTGGCGAGGGAGAACTTCCGCATTTTTTCCAAACTGATTTCTGATAAAACGCCACTCATCGGCATCGAGCCGTCGGCCATCCTTGGATTTCGGGATGAGTACATTCGACTGGTGGATAAAGCAGATGTTGCGCAAGCAAAGGCTTTGGGTAAAAATGCGCTGCTGGTTGACGAGTTCCTATCGAGGGAGATTCAGGCGGGCCAAATTGACCCTGACATTTTTACGAAGGAACGGAAAAAAGTGCTGCTGCACGGCCATTGCCACCAAAAGGCGCTGTCCAGTGTGGAGGACTCTGTGTGGGTCTGTAGCCTGCCAGACAATTACGAGGTGGAGGTGATTCCGTCGGGCTGCTGCGGCATGGCGGGGTCGTTTGGGTATGAAGCTGAGCATTACGAAGTGAGCATGAAGATTGGGGAACTGGTGTTGTTCCCTTCGGTAAAAAAGGCTGACAATCAAGCAATTATCGCAGCGCCGGGCACGAGCTGTCGGCACCAGATTTTGGATGGGACGGGAAGAAAGGCGAAGCATCCGGTGGAAGTGCTGTTTGAGGCGTTGATACTTTAAAATGATATTTTATGCAAAATAAATGGCGGATCGAATCGCTGGTTCAATTAATTGAAGGATTGAATCGTGCGCCATCTATGTATTGTAACGGAAGGTCTTTTCAGCACATATGCTGCTTTTTGAGTGGCTTCAGTGCTGCTCAATTCTTTATGAAAGCAGAACAAGATGTCTTTGGCTGGGATTTTCAAAACTGGCTATACAAAAAACTGAACACCACCTTTGACAATATGCATTGGTCTGGTCAAATCTATAATGTATTAGCAAAAGAAAATGAAGACGAAGCGAGACGATTACTCTTTGAGTATTTGACAGAATATGTCAAAGAGCTTGAAAGTTGATTAAGGTTATTTTAAGAGACAAAGAATGTTAACAATTATTGAAACCAGCGACGGCTCGCATACCATTTTTTCGATGGAGTTTGGAAGCAATTACCACTCGGAACATGGAGCGGTGCAAGAATCCATGCACGTTTTCATCAAACATGGGCTGCATTATGTGGCTGCCCAAAAGCAGGAAATCAAGGTCTTGGAAATGGGCTTTGGGACCGGGCTGAATGCTTGGCTGGCTTTGATAGAGGCAGAGAAATTAGGCTTGAGACTTGATTATACAGCTATCGAGGCGTACCCGCTACTCATAGATATGGTGGCCAAACTGAACTACCCCGAACAGCTTCCTTCGGAAAACGGGAAACAGTTTTTCGAGCAAATCCATGCCGCAGCTTGGGGCGATTGGGTGGAGGTGACGCCCCATTTTAAGCTGAAGAAAATCCATGCGAAGCTGGAGGAAACAGCCTTTTGCATAGGCTTCGACCTTATTTTTTATGACGCTTTTGACCCAGCAGCCCAGCCTGTACTTTGGGAAGCGCCAATGATGCAGCGGATGTACGAGGTGCTTTCGCCAGGCGGAATCCTGGTGACTTACTGTGCAAAAGGCACATTCCGAAGGGCTTTGAAATCGGTGGGCTTCTTAATGGAGGAATTGCCGGGGCCACCGGGGAAACGAATCATGACGAGGGCCATCAGGATGTCTGATGGCCCTCGTTAAGCTTTGTATTGGGGGTCAAAGTTTGAGCAACCGCTCAACCCACTCGCCTTTTCCATTTTTCAAGACAAGTAGGTAGGTGCCGCTCGGTATTTTCCCCAAATCATAATCACGGGTGGCAGTGGAGGTCACACCCAAGCGGTCGGTGAGCAGGGTTTTACCATTCAAATCACTGAGGAAAAGTTGGAGAAAAAGCGGCTCGGACACCGTCAATTCGAGGTGGAGGTTTTGGGTAAATGGGTTCGGCGTGACCGTCACTGACTTCAATTCTGGAATGACACTGGCGGCGGTAAACTCCACAAAAATGGCGTTGGAGATGCCCGTGCAGCCAAAACCATCTATTACTTCCAAGCTGTAATTCCCTGAATCTGTGGCTGCATAAGTTGTATCGTTAGCACCAAGAATGGGGTCGCCATTCAATAACCATTGGTAATTTACGAAGCCTCCGCTCACCACGTTTAATGTGTCGCCCTGCGCTGCGATGGTCGGCACCGGATTGGTTAAAAGCGTCACCACGTTGTAGTTTTCAGCGAAAATACAGCCCTCGGCAGTCGTCACGGTCACAGAATACGGCCCAGCGAAAAGCTCAATGCGCTCCAATCCCGTGCCGCCGTCCGACCAATTAGCAGTGGCCGGGCCAGTCGAACCTTGCACCACGATGCCGATGGCACCGTCCTGACCGCCGGGACAAACCACGTCACTGACAGTGGTGGAGATGGAAACGGATGGGGCGATTAGGAATTTTTCCTTGGCGATACTGCCGTTGGTGCCAACAATTGTAGCCGTGTAGGTGCCTGCGCCAAGCCCAGTACGAGTCGGCCCGGTAGGCCCATCCGACCAAGTAACGGTAGGCGTTGGGGTGTTTGGGGTGAAATCAATTTGGATGGCCCCGTCCGTGTCACTAGCACAAAGGATATTTTGGGAACTGATGGAGTAACCCCAAACTTCCGTGCCTTCCGTGACCCGGTACACGTTTCCGTTGCTGTTGCCGAGGGCGAAGAGTTCGCCGTTTTTATTTTCCCCGAAGGAAACGAGTTGGTTGTTGAGTAGGTCGGCGATTTGGGTTTTCGTCCAACCGCCGTTGCCATCTGGCACGAGCGACCAGAGCAGGCCAGTGCAGTAGTCCGTGTAAAGGTACCGGCCATACAATTCGGGATAATTGAAGCCCCGGTAAACGAAGCCGCCCGTGATGGAGCAGCCCGTTGCGCCAGCGTTCGCGTATTCGGCCACGGGGAGGGTGAGGCTCGTCATATCGCAGTTGGTACTTGGTGAAAAACAGTGCGCTCCTTCCATGATTTTCCAGCCGTAATTTTCCCCGCCGGGGCTGTTGGCGGGTTGGAAATCCACTTCTTCCCAAGCGTCTTGCCCCACATCACCGATCCAGAGGTCGCCAGTGAGGCGGTCGAAGCTGAAACGCCAAGGGTTGCGGATACCGAGCGCCCAGATTTCATCGAGGGTGGTTGCATCGTTGACAAATGGATTGGTGGGGGGGATGCCGTAGGGCGTGCCGTTGTCCACATCTATGCGGAGCATTTTACCTAGAAGAGTAGTCTTCTTTTGGCCGTTCCCCTGTGGGTCACCGCCGGAACCGCCATCACCTAGGCCGATGTAGAGGTATCCATCAGCACCGAATTTAACGCAGCCGCCGTTGTGGTTGCTGAATGGTTGGTCCACAATGAAAAGGTTGAGTTCGCTGTCGGGGTCGCCTTGGTTGGGGTCGCTCGTTGAGACGGAAAAGCGGCTGATGTGGGAATCGCCGCTGTTGTCGGTGTAATTGACAAAAAAATAGGGCGTGTTGGGGTAATCCGGGTGAAAAGCCAATCCAAGCAAGCCCTGCTCGTTCCCAGCTGAGCCTACGATGGGGTCAATATTGAGGAAAGGGGTTGGGAGTTTGTTGCCGTTTTTGTCCAAAATCCAGATATAGCCACGCTGCTCCACGATGAAAAGTCGGTCGTCTCCACAATTGGCAATATCGCAGGGGCGGGTGAAGCCGCTGGCGAATTGCTGCAAGGAAACTTGGGCATTTGTGTTTTTTAAAAGGAAAAGACAGCAGATGAATAGTGGTAGTAATTTCTTCATTATCAATGAGTTAAGTGAGTTTTAATTTGGATTTTGCCAAAAATGGTGTTCGATTTCCTTTTATTAAAAGGATTTATCAACCAGTTGTTCAGCGGCCAATTTCCATCATTCCAGCCGTATCGTTCAGCTTTTCGGCGAAATTACACTTACTTTGTAACGCCATTTACAAAACAAACAATCAAGATGAAATTTACCAGTTCTATCGCTGCCGCAATGTTGCTTGCGGCCATGGCCTTCAGCCAAGATTTACCCAACTGCAATATCTACCTGTTTGACACCTCCATGCGGGATTCCTTACTGACCCTCAGCAACCCTCAGTTCCTGACGGGGTTCAATAAAAGCGGCTACAACAACCAGCCTTGCTTCGTCAACAATACCGACCTTTTGTTGACTTCGGCTTCGCCAAACGACAAGCAGACCGATATTTATTTGCTCAATATTGCCGCAAAATCAAAGCTGCGGATGACGCATACCGCCGAGTCGGAATTTTCACCAAAACCGACAACGGACGACCTGTATTTCAGCGTGGTGCGGGTGGAAACCGATGCCGAAAAAACACAGCGCCTCTGGCAGTATCCGATGGACCGGAAAGACGCTGGCAAACCCGTTTTCAAGTACCTGCGTGGCTTGGGGTACTACCATTGGCTCGACCGTTTCAAGGTAGCCCTTTTTAACATCACGGCTGGCGACCTGAACTACCTTTCGATATCCGATACTCGTGATGGTGCTACCCAAAACCTATCGCCATCCGTGGGCCGTTGTTTCCAGACCTCACCAAATGGTCGGCTCGTTTACGTCCACAAGATTGCCGATGGGAATTGGGTCATTAAGGCGCTGGACAAGAACACCATGGATGTGACGGAAATCACGAAAACCATCTCTGGTGCGGAGGATTTTGTCATCATGAAAGACGGCGCCATCCTCATGGGAAAAGGCAGCCGCATCTACCGCTACCACCCGCTCAAAGGCAAAAACTGGCAAGAAGTAGCGGAATTGAAAAGGCTTGGCATCAACAATATCACCCGAATGGCAGTGAGCGGGGATGGGAAATTGGCGATTGTGAATGGAGGCTAATTAGGGATGAGGAGTGAGGAATGAGGGATGCAGTATGTCGTGGGAGAATTTAATCCCTCACCCCTCACTCCTCATTCCTAAATAGACGCCGTTCGTCCAGCCGAACCCGTCCTGATTTGGGTATTCGCCGCCGCTCGCATTGGTGCTTTCTTCGTAAACATTGTACTTCTCCGTCATTTTTCCGGTTTTTTCATAAACGTTTTCGACGGCCTTGAGCCACCTCGACCTGACCTCCTCGGCCAGGCGGTCGTGGCCGTAGTTTTTGAGGCCACGGTAGGCAATCCATTGGAGCGGTGCCCAGCCGTTTGGGGCGTCCCACTGCTGGCCAGTTTCCCGCAAAGTAGTGGCAAGCCCACCGGGTTTCAAGAAATCCTGCTCGATGATGTCGGCAACTTGGTTGGCCTGTTGCTGGTTGCAGAGGTTGAAGAAAAGAGGGAAGATTCCGGCCAGTGTTCGCCGGTTGGTGGTGCGGCCGGTTTTAAAATTATAGTCAAAAAAGAAGCCGTCCGTGTCGTCCCAGCAGTGGCGGAGAATGGCCCTTTTGCGGTCTTCGGCGTCGTCGAGGATTTTCTGACGAAGGTCATCCTGACCAATGATTCCGCAGGTTTCGGCGAGGGTATCTTCCAAATTCCAGAGCAGGCAGTTGAGGTCAACTGGCACAATATCCGTGGTGCAGATGCTGGCAAAACCGCCATTGTCGGCGAACCAGCGGCTGCTGAAATCCCAGCCGGATTCGGCGGCGGCCCGTAGGTTCCGGAAAACCTGTGCGTTCGGTTGCATGGAGGTCAGCGCCAGTTCCACGTCCTCTTTGTAGGACTCTGGTCGGGGCGTACTGAACTCGTCCCAGTAGCGGCCAAGGTAGTCGGAGCCGCCGAGGGCCACCATTCGCTTGGAGTCCCGCTTGCCTTGGTCGAGGTCTTGGAGGCCATCTTGCCAAAATTTGTACTCTCGGGTGAGCATCGGGAAATATTTCACCAAAGCCTCCTGCCCAGCATGTTCGGCGTACAGCCGTACCATCAGCGCTGCGAATGGTGGCTGCGAACGGCCCAAATAATAGCTTCTGTTGCCGTTTGGTATAATATCATAAGTGTCGGCGAGGTAGGCAAAATTGTCAAGCATCCCCTCGATGAGGTCCCAGCGGCCATGCGCCTTCAGGCCAAGCATGGTGAAATAACTGTCCCAATAATATACTTCCCGGAACCTGCCGCCGGGCACGACATACGGATTCGGAAGCGGCAGCAGCGAGCTTTGCTTGGGTGGCTTGGCATCGGGCTGGCGGGTGAGCACATCCCAGAGTGCTTCCACATGCTGTTCGGGCGTCCGTTTTGGGTCGCTCACAAAGTCGCTTCCGACGACAGGGGGCAAGTCGAAATTGGTACCCACAAATTTCGCAAGGTCAAAACCCGGTTGGTCTTTTTCTTTTTCATATTGCTTCGCAATGGTCGCCAATGCTTTTTTTGGCAAGCAATCGGGGAATGTTTTCCCATCGGGAAAAATACCGGCCATCTGTACATTGTGGAAAAGGGGGCCGAGTTCGTGGATGTATTTTATCATTGGGTTTGAGAGTTTGAGGATTTGAGGGTTTGGGAGGTGGAAATTAAGCAGTTTTGGCCAATTCCTTTTTTTGGAGTTTGTTGAAAAAGAAGAGGCTGACCATCAAAAGTGTGATGGGAATCAGCGAAAAATAGAAGGCCGTTTGACCACCGTAAGCTTCAAAAAGACGGCCAGTAATCATTGAGCCAGAGGTGCCGCCGAGGGCGGAAAAAACGATAATCAGGCCGCTCATCGGGGCATGTAGCCGGATGGGCAGCGCACTCAGCACCGCGCTGTTGATGGCCGGATAAATGGGGGCAAGCAACAAGCCGATGAGCGGGAAAATGAAGGCTGCCAGCGGGGCGCTTCCCCAACCTGTGGCGGCGCTTCCATCCACACCTTTTGCCAGCGGCAAAGCCAAAAGCACCAAGGCAAGCGAAAGGAGAAGGCAGCCCATGAGCACTTTGTACCAGTCTATTTTGCGGAGCAAAACGCCAGACAACATCCTACCAACTGCCGTGGCAGCGGCCATGATGCTGGCCATTTGGATGGCGAGCGAGGCTGGCAATTTGAGCACTTTATTATTGAAAGTGGGGAGCCAACTCATGATGCTCTGCTCGATGAGAACGTAGAGAAATGCACTGGCCACGAAGACAATTACGAGCACTTGCGCCATCAGGCGGAGCATGGCCGTGAAGTCTTCGCCAAGTGGTTTTGGCGTTTCTTGGTTTACCGACGACTCGTCGAGCGGGGAACTGAGCAGAAGTAGGAAGGCCACGGCAGTCAGGCCAGCCAGGACGTAGTAAACATTGAGCCAACTGGGGTCTTTTGGGTTGGCGTCGTTGACGAAGGCGCTAAAAATGAAGTTGCCGGTGAGGACGCCAACCATGAACATCGCTTCGATGAAACTCATCAGGCTGGCGTGTTCTTTCTTATCTGGAGCAACAATGCCGATGGTGGCAAACACGCCGATTTTGATGAGGGCGAAAGAGGCACCGCAGGCTATGAAAAGCAATTTGGTCATCATAAAACCGCCAATGACGGGCATGAGCAGACAGGTGCCCGTGACGACGGCCAAGGCCAGAAGCATGGAGCGTTTGTAGCCAAAACGAACAATAAAGGAGGCAACGAGAAAGGAAACGATGGCGATGCTGAGGTCTTTGCAGGGTTCGAGGATGCTGGCGCCGGATTTCGAGACGTCGTAGTTGTTTTGGACTTGAAGGATGACAGTACCCACACTGTTCAGCAGGATTGCGAAGACGAAATAATTGAGGAAAAGGGAAATTTTGATGCGCCAGTTCTGAGTGTTCATGCCGTTTTGTTTTGTTTTAGAAGCAAATATAATTTTTAATGCTTCTTTCTAGCTTCTAAAACCTGAATGTAAGGTTTGTTGTTGAGGCGGCTTTCTGCCCAACAGATGATTTCTTCCAGGCCAGCCACGTTGTTTACCCCGAATGTTTCGCCAATATGGTTCAGGTTCGTAATTAGTTTTTGAAACAGAATATTTTTTGCTTTTTTGTTCATGGCCTGTTCCAATTGCCGGATGTGGTCAAGGATGGCTCGTTCAAATTCGTGGAGTTGTTCTTCTTTTTTTAGTTTTCGGTAAACGGAGGTACGCAAGTCGTCCAAGATTCGACTGTGGCCCAGTTCGTAATGGACGATAACTCGCATGATTCTCGCCAATGAGCGGGAGTCGGCCCTGGCTTCCAGTTTGTTGTCGAGTTCCATCGTGCCAAGCCAATCGAGTGCTTCGGAGAATTTTTCATTCAAAAAAAAGACTATGAAGATATTAAAACGCAAAGTAGTTTCTCTCGATTTATTTATTTTGGCTTTGTAAAGTTCAAGGCCAGCTTCAATTTTTGGAACGAGGTTTAATGCCCTTTTGAGTTGAGCGGTGTTGAGTAGGTAAAGCAAGGTGATATGATAGTAATCTTTGAACGAGCCGGCTTCTTCATCAAAATTAGTGTCTGGAATGCCGTCGAATTTTTTCAACCATTCATCAAAGACTGAATAGTTTCCTAGCATGTGAAAACTGTTGAGGTAGGTCGTAATATAATTCTTGTAAACCCTAGAATTCATATCTCGAATAAGGGGATTTCTCTCCCAGAGTTCCATGACCTTTTCAAAAAGTTTGTTGCTAGCAGCATGTTGTCCTTTGGCCCTGCTCAAACTGCCATGAGTAACAAAATAATAAAGTTTTGAAAAAAATGTATCTTCAACCTCAACTTGAAACTCCTGTATATTGGACTCAATTTTTGAAACTTCAACTACCGTTGAACTATCTCTCAAAGGCTTGGTAAAAAGTAACAATGTCACCTTAAAGGCCAATGCTTGCAATCGAGCTTCTTTTTCAGTTTTAGCCTGCAATTTCTCAATTTCATCCAGGAGCTCTTTCAGTTTTTTTTCTGTACCCTTACCAAACGTATCAATATGAATGAAAACGAGGCGATTCAAAATCTCGAAAATGTGAAAATGCATTTCATAATGCTGAGCCATTTCCTTTGCCTTGTCAAGGTGCTTAATAGCCTGCTTGTAAAGCCCCTTTTTCCTAAGAATTTCAGCTTCTAAAAGCATGGCTAGGACCCTATGCTCTGCGGAATTTCCTTCATTGAACATCCTGAGAGACCGAAGTATCAATTTTGTCAGGTTGATCTTGGCTACCGCTAGATGTTCTACTTTAAAATTCAGTGATTTTAGTGCTTCCTTTAGGCGGGGTTCATCGTAAACTTCTTGCTTGTCTATCTCTTGAAACAGTGTCAGATAGGATTTAGCCCCCTCTTGCGACTGTGCATTCACGGTAAAATAGCGCTTTTCGGATTTTTTTAGCCTTTTTATCAAATCAAAAAGTTCTGTAGAAGCTACCATAGAATTGCAATAATTGACCAAGGTTTGAATTACCCATTGAATAATGATGGTATTGCAAAAGAAGCAGTATTTTTTGGGAAATTCTAAAATTATTTCCTAGAATCGTCCAGTTTCAGCCACTATTAGGCCCAAATTATTGGCGAAAATTCCATTTTAGGAAGTTAATAATAACCAATAATTCGATTTCCCCTCAAGAATAGGTCAGTCTATCTTTGAACTATCAAGGAACCAACAAAGCAATTATTAACCAGCTTCTTTAGCCTTGAAACCATGCTCTTTGTAGTCTTATCCGAACCAAATGTAGCAATCATTTAACCTGAACGTATCCAACAACCAAAACCCCAGTCACCAACTCTAAACGCGCACCCCTGAAAGCCAGCGGAGCAATTCCAAGGTTGCTCAATAAAATAACGAGCGCTCATTCCGAACAAGATTGAGCCTCGTTATTTTTATTGATTTTTGAAAATGAAAAAGGCCCTTCGACCAAATATAGGAACCGCCATACTTATTGGCGTTGACCATCTTGACCCTAATCATTTTGGTAATTCTTGCCCACTCACGGTCAGTGCTGCACAAGATGTTATTGACTATGCACTTATCGCAAAGCTAAACGGGCTGAGTGTGCAAACGCATTTGGGCGAGCAAGCAACTCGGCAAAATATTCTTGCAGCCCTTAAAAAAACTTCCAAATCCCTGAAAGCAGGTGATTTTTTAATGCTGACATTTTCCGGGCTAGGCGGGGTTGTCACCAATTTCGGTGCGGCCGGAGATAGGCCAAACAGCGCAACTTGGTGCCTCTTCAACGGACAGCTGTTGGAAGCTGAGATTCAACAGGCATTGACCGATTTTGAAGATGGTGTGAATATCCTGGTAATTTCTGACGCCGCTGGCACCTGGTCAGGCATAAAATTTCAAGCATTTCATGAATTGCAATTGATTGACCGTCAAAGGGGTTTACCATCCGAAATTGCTGAAACGGTTTATCTGCAAAACAAGGATTTTTATGATGCCGTTTACTTAGGTATTGAGAAAAACCCTGCCACAAAATCCAGCGTCATTTGGCTATCTGCCTGCCAGTTAAATCAAACGGCTTTTGAAACAAGTTTCAATGGTTATTTGACTTCAGCTATCAAGCATGTTTGGAATGGTGCCGCATTTAAAGGCAATTACGAGCGATTCTTTCATGAAATACTGCTTTCATTGCCCGTTTATCAAAGTCCTTTCATTCGAACATTTGGGCAGAATGTCAAAGTTCTTTTCAATAAAAAACCCTTTTCAGTTTAATTCCAAACGCTAAAAATTGAGCAATGCTCGTATCTAAAACTCGTTCTCCAAGAAATCAAAAGACATTCACCGAATATAATTCATTTTAAAAATCTTACCCTATGGCAAATTGTGCAAAAAATTCACCCATCACCGTTCAAAGTGGTGGAGCTTTGGTTAAGAACATCAAATTTTCTGCTGATTGTAAAGAACTTCAGGTTTTTAACACTGGAGGTGGTTCAATTCAGTGCGTAAACGATATTGATTCCAGCACCTACTTGGGTGTAAGTATTGTCAGCGGTGCACTCGTTTTCAGTGACGCATTCACTGGTCTGACCAACAACCTTAATTCGCCAGTTTCTGCAAATCCTGTTCTCAGAATACGAAGCACCGATGGGGCTTTAGACATAATTGGGATTGATGATCTTGGCATGGGCTTCGCCGTCACGAGGGTGAACGTCCTGTATGATTCCGCCACAAATGCTGTTAAGTATCAGATATAGCGAATTTGTTTTAGTATCCCTGATTGACCCTTTTACCAAATGGGGGGGATGCCCATTAGGATTTTCCTGTGGGCATCCCATTTTTGAGCCTATTTGGTCAATTTTATTTAATGCTAAGTAGATTTACGATTTTAGATTTACGATTTACGAGGCGCAAGCCATTGAAAATGAACGCCTTAGGACAAAATCGAAATCTAAACTAATTTCAATAACCTACTTACCTTCTAATCTTTCTGCCAGATATGCCCAGTAGAAAGTTCCATTGCTTTTCGGCAAGTCAGCTTATTGAATAGCAAATATTTGCAGTAAAAATTCGACTCCCACCTTACTCTCCTGCCACCCTTTTGCTATCGAAATGCAAAATAAACTGCCCATCTTTTTTTTCAAATACAATAAGGCTGGTTTACCCTCCTATCAAAAAAGGCTTTGATGATTAAAATTGCAGAGATTTGCGCCAGCTCAAATGCAAGTTTCAATCCTAATCAATTGTCCTTCAATAATTTAAATAAAAATTCGGAACTCATTCGCTCGGAAGCCGTGCGGTTGGGATTTGATTTTGTGGGTTTTGCAAAAGCTGGCCCGTTGGAGGAAGAAGCCCGGCGTTTGGAGGCGTGGCTGAACAAGGGCTACCACGCCAAGATGCAGTACATGGCCAATTATTTTGACCTCCGAACCGACCCAACCAAACTGATGCCCGGCGCCAAATCGCTGGTGATGCTCATGCACAATTATTTTCCAAAGGAAACCCAACAAGACGCAGAAGCACCAAAATTGGCCCGCTATGCCTACGGCGAAGATTACCATCATGTTTTAAAGGCTAAAATGAAGGAATTGCTTTATTTTATCCAATCAAATATTGGAGAGGTAGAAGGCCGTTGCTTTGTTGATTCTGCCCCAGTCATGGAGCGTGAGTGGGCCAAGCGGGCGGGCCTCGGCTGGACGGGCAAAAACACCCTTCTAATTCGCCCCAGTGCTGGTTCCTATTTTTTTCTGGCAGCGTTGATTCTGGATTTGCCCTTGGCTACCGACAACCCAATGCACGACCATTGTGGCACCTGCCGCCGCTGTATTGACGCCTGTCCAACGGAGGCAATTTCACCACAGGGATACCTTTTGGATGCTTCAAAATGCATCAGTTATTTGACGATTGAGCTTCGGGAAGAAATCCCTGCCGCATTTGAAGGAAAGATGGAAAATTGGGCTTTTGGCTGCGACATCTGTCAGGAAGTTTGCCCTTGGAACCGCTTTGCGAAACACCACAACGAGCCAGCCTTCGAGCCTCACCCAGAACTTTTAGGTATGAATACAGCCGATTGGGAGGAGATAACAGAAGCCGTTTTTCAGAAAATCTTCCGAAAATCAGCGGTAAAAAGAACCAAATATGAGGGATTGAGGCGAAACTTGAAGTTCTTGAAAACTGGCAATAACCTTTAATTTGAACTAGGTTTCACGTTCGTATTGCCCCAAAAATCATGGATGGAAAGGATGGTACGGTCAAGTTCTGAAAGTTCAAATGGCTTGGCGACATAGGCTTTTGCCCCTAGTTCATAGCATCTTGCAACGTCCTTTTCGTTGATGGACGATGAAAAAATAATGATGACCAAGTTCTTCCATTTTTCATCAGCAGCGAGTGCTGTCAAAACGTCATAACCACTGACCCTTGGCATATTGAGGTCCAACAAAACATAGCAAATCTCTTGTTCATCGGCATCATTCAAGAAGTTCAGGAACTCCTCGCCGTTTTGACAATGAACTATTTCGATAGGCAGGGCCTGCTCGCTGTAAACAATCTTGGTAAGGTCAGCTTCTGCCTTGCTATCCTCCACTAATATCACTTTGTTGCAAATAATTTTCTTTTCAAGACCGGAATTACTAGCCATTTTTGCAGTTTGGTATGTAAGCGGCAAAGAAACGCTTAAAATCAACCATTCTTCTGATTTAATACCTGATTCAAAACCTGTCAACAATTTATGTCACCCAGCTTTTAAACAATTCTTCCTTTGAAATGCTTTACTGACTTAACCACGTTTTGCATTTATTCTGAAGAAGCAAAGGTTTAAAGTAACACTCGAAATATGATTTTAAGAAACGCAGTTATTCTTGTTTTTTGTTTGATTATTTTCGCTTGCAATCAAGCAGAAAAAAAATCGGAGACACCAGCAAATCCGCAAGGACAAAGTGCACTAGCGCCAACCAATTCCGACAAAAAAAAATCCATTGTCTTCTTCGGCAATAGCCTGACGGCTGGCTATGGCCTCACGAACGTCAAAGACGGCTATGTTTCACTCCTTCAACAGCGGATAGATTCGTTGGGCCTGCCCTACCATGCTGTCAATGCTGGTCTTAGCGGCGAAACAACGGCTGGCGGGAATGACCGGGTGGATTGGGTCATCAAGCAGCCCGTGGATATTTTTGTGCTGGAGCTTGGTGGCAACGATGCCCTCCGAGGAATCCAGCCGGAGGAGGCCATCAAAAACCTCGGCTCCATCCTCGAAAAAGTGAAAGCCAAATACCCGGCGGCCCAATTGGTATTGGCTGGGATGCAGGCCCCTCCGAATCTCGGTAAAATGTACACCGATAAATTCCGAGCAATGTACCCGACGCTGGCCAAGGAACATGGCGCAAAACTCATTCCTTTTTTGCTGGAAAATGTAGGTGGGATACCCGACCTGAACCAAGGCGACCGTATCCACCCCAATGAAAAAGGACAGTTTATTTTACGGGAAAATGTGTGGAAAGTGCTGGGGCCGATGCTGGTGAAATAACCACAACAGCCATGTTAAGCGCCCTTGTTTTGACCTAGTTTTTGGAAAGCAAGATGTCTGGAAGGTCATGTTGATTTCAATCATTTCAGCACGACCTCCCAGCCATAAATCCACTCAATTCTCCTGCGCCCGCTGTATCATATCAGCAGCACTGCTTTGCCTGCCGCCCTTGCCCTTCATGTGCTGGTTCCCAAATTTATAGGTCATACTTAAATTATAGACTGGTGCATCCCATTTGCTCAATATATCCAATTGCACATTGGAATAAGACACATTGGCGTGGTAAAAACGGTTGAAAAGATTCTCCACGCCCACATTGATTTTCAGTTTATCTTTCAGGAATTTCCGGCTGACGCCTATATCGGTGCCATATAACCATTCGGAATTTAAAAGCCCCTCCTGCGGGCCGCTGTTCCACCAGCCGTTCAGTTCCACATCAATCTTGCCGGGCAGCGTGAAATTGGCATTAATAAAAGCCGTATAATCCCATTTGGAGGCCCGAAACTGCTGGTCGAGATAGGGCGAATCATATTTGCCATGGTTGGCGATAATGCCGCCATATCCACTTATTTTTGGAATAAAATCCAATGGGAAAAACAGGCTTATATTCACCACATTAAAGGATTTTAAATTCACATTGGTTTTAAACGCCACGCCCGTAGCGTCGTTTTGTTCAATCACCTCCTGCATGGCATCGGAGGTATGCTTATATTCTACATTAAAAAATGGTTGGTTTTCATACATGAGGCTGAACTTCGTGCTGTGTGTGAGCGAGGGGCGCAGGCGGGGGTTGCCCCTATCATATGTGTAGTTGTCGAGGTAATAGACAAAGGGGTTTAGGTCGCCATAGTGTGGGCGGTCAATACGGTAGCTATAAGCGAGCGCTGCGCCCAGTTTCTTGGTGACTTCCCGACTGAGGCTGGCGCTCGGGAAGAGCTTGCCGATATGCCGCTTCTGCGTGGAATCAAGCGTGACAGAATAGCCCGTGCTCTGGCTGTCCTCGTAGCGGAGGCCCGCCGTGCCCGTCCATTTCCCCGCCTTCCAATCCATTTTGGCGTAGCCAGCCAAGATGTCTTCCTCGAACAAATAGTGGTTGCTCTGCAAAATATTGGGCTGGAGCACGCCCGTGCTGTCCTCCAGAAACGAGCGGAGGTCATTGTCGAGGTCGGCGGTGCTGTAGCGGCCACCGACTTGCAGCTTCACGTCTTTGGTGAGCGGGTAAGCATAGTCGAGGCTGGCTGTGTAAATCTCGGTGTTGCCGGGCTGCTCGTAAAACTGGTCGGGGAACGGCACGTTGAAGTTCAATTCCACGGGATTCAGGAGGTTGGAGGCGTCATTGACGATGCGGGCGTAGTTCACGTCGAAGTCCAGTTTTTGCCCCATCGTGTCAATCTCAAAACTGTAGTAGGGATTGATGCTGAACATGTTCCAATCGCCCTTCCGTCGGTTGTCGGTGAGCAGGCGGAGGTCGCCGTCAGAGGCATCGGCGAAGTCCACAACTGTGATGTTTTTGATAAAATAATCCCGTTTGTTGCCGTTCCAACGGCTGGAGAAACCGAGGCGGTGGCGCTCAGTCAGGTCCCAGTCAAGGGCGAGGTTGGCTTGCAGGTAGTCGCTGGGGTTGGGGTTGATGGAGGTCTGTGTGTAGGTGTCGTTGCCGACTTTTCGCACGAGGTCGAGCTGTTCGTACCAAGCGTTCCGGCCCAAGCCCACACCTCCGTTGATGTTTACATTTCCTTGGTAATGGCTGAGGTTGAGTCCCGTGCGGTAGCGCCAGTTTTCACCCTTCCCTACCCCAGCGTTGAAGCTGCCGTTGGTGCCAAAGAGGCTGTTTTTCTTCGTAATAATGTTGATAATCGGGCCTGTTCCCTCTGCCTCGAACTCAGCGCCCGGCTGGTGGATGACCTCTACCCGCTTTACATTGTCGCCGGGAATATCCTTCAGCAAAGCGTCCACGTCCATGTATTTCGTGGTTTTTCCATTGAGGAGGATGGTGACGTTACTCTGTCCGGCCATGCGCAGTTTATCACCGACGACGAGAACACCGGGCACTTTTTTCATCACATCCAGCAGGTTCATGTTCAGGCTGGCGATGTTGTTTTCCACGTTGACAATGAGGCGGTCGGCACGCTGTTCCAGCAGCGGCGCTTTGGCTATCACCTCAACGGTGGCGAGGGTTTTGGCATCGTCTTCGAGTCTTAATTTGAAATCCTTGCGGTTGTCGGCAGGTAAGTTGAGTTCGCTGACTTGCTGGTCGAGGTAGCCGAGCATGTTCACCTGCATGAAATAAGCGCCGTCGGGGATGTTTTTCAAAACAAACTTGCCAGCGGCATCCGTGGACTCGCCCATGACGACGCTGCTGTCAGCTCGATTGTGGAGGGCAACGGTGGCGTAGAAAATGCCGTCGCCCTTGCTGTTGGTGATGGTTCCGGTGATTTGGCTTTGGCAATAGCTATTTTGCGAAGCGAAAAAAAACAAAGCAAAGAAGACGAGTGAAGGGTAAAGAAGTCGGGTTTTCATACTATAGTTTTGAATTTGATTAACATTTCGAGTAAAAGAAAAAAGTCCAGCGCTCGTTCAAGTGCGGGCAAAATGAAGATGCAATGCGATAGCGTTTACCCTCATTTAGTTTTTGAAAAAAGTACCCCAAGAATTGATATCGGTTCAGAAAGACAACCAATTTTTGAAAAAGCCTGCTCCCAGAAATACGAAGCCGCTATATTTGCGGCGCAAAAAAATGGCGTTTCCGGTCGCCACACCACCGGACGGCGCTGCCAATTCCCGTTAGTTTTTGGCGAATTATTTATCTAAACCATTTTATTCATGAAAAAAGTAAGCATTTCTCTACTCGCTGGCGCCCTGATGCTGGCATTTGGGACATCTTCACTTCTTGCACAAACACTTACAAAAGCACCTATGACAAGTACTTCTTATACCCCCCCAGTAACGCCTAACGACGCCAACCCAAAGGTTTATTTCGACATCACTATCGGTGGCGAAGCTGCCGGACGGGTGGTTTTTGAACTCTTTGCCGACTCCAGCCCTAAAACTGCCGAGAATTTCCGGGCACTCTGCACCGGCGAAAAAGGCATTGGTACAAGCGGTAAGCCACTGAGCTACAAAGGCAGCGGCTTCCACCGCATCATCACGGCGTTCATGTGCCAAGGCGGTGACTTCACCAACGGCAACGGCACAGGCGGCGAGAGCATCTATGGCATGAAGTTCGCCGATGAAACTTTTGCTGGCAAGGCAGGCGTACATGCTGGCCCAGGCGTCCTGAGCATGGCCAACGCTGGCCCTAACACCAACGGCTCGCAGTTCTTCATCTGCACCGAAACCACGCCTTGGCTCAATGGCAAACACGTTGTTTTCGGACAAGTGGTGGAAGGCTACGATGTCGTGAAAAAAATGGAAGCAGTAGGCAGCCAAAGCGGCCGCACTTCTGCACCAGTTGTCATCGCTGACTGCGGACAACTGTAAACTTTCGAGCATTTCGTGAAATAACCGGGCTACCCTTTGGGTTGTCCGGTTATTTTTTTGGAGCATGGCTATATCAGGACTGGACTGATAGCTGAAAAAAGGAAATGGGGCAATGCTCGGCAATGCCCCATTTTATTGCCCCAGACCCCGTGGCAACATTGGAAAGGAGGATAATGCCCTGCTTGTCCAATTTAGGTTCCCCTTTAGGGGTCAGGGGCAAATGCGCTTAGTTCAGGGGCAAAAATCGTCAATCCAAAATCGTAAATCGTAAATCTTCCTCAACCCTTCAATTTCACCTTCCCCGCCAAGTCCAGCATAAACGCATATTCCATCGCCACTTCCTTAAATGCCCGGAAACGGCCAGACTGCCCGCCATGCCCGGCGTCCATATTGGTATGCATGATGAGCGGGTTATTATCCGTCTTCATGGTACGCAGCTTGGCGACCCATTTGGCAGGCTCGAAATACTGCACCTGCGAATCGTGGAGGCCGGTGGTCACGAGCATGGCGGGGTAGTCCTTCTTCGCCACTTGGTCGTAGGGCGAGTAGCTGAGCATATAATCGTAGTATTCCTTTTTGTGGGGGTCGCCCCATTCGTCCCACTCGAAAGTGGTGAGCGGGATGGTCTCGTCGAGCATGGTCGTCACCACGTCCACGAAGGGGACGGCGGCCACCACGCCCTTGAAGAGGTCGGGGCGCATGTTCACCACGGCGCCCATGAGGAGGCCGCCAGCGCTGCCGCCCATGGCGAAGAGGTGGTCCTTGCCGGTGTATTTTTGGGCCACGAGGAAGTCGCCGCAGTCCACGAAATCGTTGAAAGTGTTCTGCTTTTTCAGCAGTTTGCCGTCGTCGTACCATTGGCGGCCCATCTCCTGCCCGCCCCGGATATGCGCTATTGCGTAAGCAAAACCACGGTCGAGCAAACTGAGGCGGGAGGCGCTGAAATAGGGGTCCATGCTGGCACCATAACTGCCGTAGGCGTAAAGCAGCAGCGGCTGTGCGCCGTCTTTTTTGAAGCCTTTTTTGTAAACAATCGAGATGGGCACCTTCACGCCGTCCCGAGCGGTGGCGTAAATGCGCTCGCTCACGTAGTTGTTCCGGTCGAAGCCGCCGAGCACCTCCTGCACCTTCATCGTCTTTTTTTCCTTCGTAACGAGGTTCACGTCGAAGACCGTGTTTGGCGTGGTCATGGACGTGTAATTGAGGCGCACCAATTTGCTGTCGTATTCGGGATTGCTTCCAGCCCCGGCCACGTAGCTGTCTTCGCCAAAATCCACTTTGTAGTCCTGTTGGCCGTCCCAGGATTTGATGCGGATGTTCACGATGCCGTTGATGCGCTCCTCCAGCACGAGGTGCGTCTTGAAAAGCGTGAAACCTTCGAGGTAAATATCGGGGCGGTGGGCAATGACGTCCTTCCAGTCAGCCTTGCCGGTTTTGCCCTCGGCGGCGGACATCAGCTTAAAATTGATGGCGCCCATGTTCGTGCGGATGTACCACTGGTCGCCGTGGTCAACGCTGTATTCGAGGTTGCGTTCCCGTGTTTGGAACACCGTCCACTGGCCGTCCGGCGTATTGGCGTCGAGGTAGCGGTACTCGTTGGAGACGGTCTGCGTGGAGGAAATGAGCAGGTACTTCTTCGATTGCGTCTTTTCGATGCCGAGGTCGAAAGTGGGGTCTTGCTCCTTGTAAACAACGGCGTCTTTGGCGGGGTCGGTGCCAAGGCGGTGCTTGCGGATTTCGACGACCCTCAGCGTTTCGTCTTTTACGCCGTAAAAAACGGTCTTGTTGTCGTTTGCCCAGACGAAGCTGCCGTCAGTGTTGGGGATGATGTCGGTCAACATTTCGCCCGTCTCCAGATTCTTGAAAACGATGGTGTAAATACGGCGGCTGAGGGTATCCACCCCATAAGCCAGGATTTTATTGTCCGTGCTGACATCGAGGCCAGCGGCGCTGTAATAGTCGTAAGGCTTGGCCGCTTCGTTCACGTCAAGCATGACCTGCTCTGGTGCGTCGAGGGTTTTGGCCTTGCGGCAATGGATAGGGTATTCGCCGCCCTCCACGTAGCGGTAATAGTACCAGTAGCCGTTATCGAGCTGCGGCACACTCTCGTCCTTCTCTTTGATGCGGCCTTTTATCTCCTGAAAAAGCTCCTCTTGCACGTCCTTGAGGTCGGCCATCACGGCGTCCTTGTAGGCGTTTTCGGCGTTCAGGTAGGCAATGACATCGGGGTTTTCCCGCTCGTTCAGCCAGTAGTACGGGTCAATTCGGGTATGGCCGTGGTCGGTCATTTCCTTGGGTTTGGCGGCCACGGTGGGCGGCTGTGCGGTCATTTTTTCGTACATGGATGTTTGATTGTCAGTGGATTGTGAATTTTCATTTTTGCAGCTGGCAAAGATGAGCATTGCGCAGCAAAGGAAGGTGGAGACTTGTTTCATGATTGGCAGGTTTGTATTTAATGCGAGGATAGGGAAATGTTTTAATAAAACAAATTGAAAAATTTTCTGGGCAATGCCCGAAAGCAATTTCATCGCGGCTCAATTTCCCATTGCCTTTTACCGCTTTCTGCTCCGCAAAACTGCTTCCACCTCCGCCAGCGAAAAGCCCTTCGCCCGCAAGAGCACTAACAAGTGGAATAACAAATCCGCTGCTTCGCCAAGGAACAAATCCGGCTGCTCATCCTGTGCCTCCAAAACAAGTTCGACCGCTTCCTCCCCTACTTTCTGGGCAATTTTTTTTATGCCTTTTTTTGCAAGGCTGGCCACATAGCTGTTTTCAGTCGGCTTCGCAAAACGCTCCGCAATTGTACTTTCTAGCTCCGCAAGAAATGCACCGGGCGCTGGGCTGTTTTTTTCGTTAAAACAAGTGTCGCTCCCTGTGTGGCACACGGGACCATGCGGTTTTACTTTTATTAAAATCGTATCCGCATCGCAGTCCGCCAGCACCTCCACCACATCGAGGAAGTGGCCGCTCGTCTCGCCCTTTGTCCACAGCCGCTGCTTGCTCCTGCTGAAAAACGTGACCCGATTTTCTGACAAAGTTTTATTCAAAGCCGCTTCGTCCATGAAGCCGAGCATGAGTACCAAGCCCGTTTCGGCATCCTGAATGATGGCCGGAGCGAGGCCGTCTGGGTATTTTTGAAAATTGATTTGCATGATTTTTTTGTTGGAGGATGGGACACTGATTTAACTGATTAAACGGATGGAAACAGATTCTTGAAGCCTTAAATCAAAATCAGTATTAATCCGTCAAATCCGTTCAATCCGTGTCCCATCCCATCTGATTCAAACCCTAACGGCAACGCCGTTTTTCATTAAAAATCGTTTCAAATCCGGCACCGCTATCTCTCCAAAATGAAAAATACTCGCTGCCAGCGCCGCATCCGCTTTCCCTTCGGTAAAAACTTCCGTGAAATGTGCCATCGTTCCAGCGCCGCCAGAAGCGATGACCGGAATGCCCACCCGCTCCGAAACCGCCCTCGTCAGCTCAATAGCGAAGCCATTTTTGCTGCCGTCGTGGTCCATCGAAGTGAGCAGGATTTCACCAGCGCCACGCTCCTCGGCCTCGGTCGCCCAGGCCAGTGCCCGCAGCTCCGTGCGCAGCCGCCCGCCGTTCAGATAGACCCACCAGTCACCGCCGTCCTTCTTGGCATCAATGGCCACCACGATGCACTGGCTGCCAAATTCTCTCGCCAATTCATTGATTAACAACGGATTGCGCACCGCTGCCGAGTTCACCGACACCTTGTCCGCTCCAGCTTCCAGCAGCACCGACACATCTGCCACAGCGCCGATGCCACCGCCCACCGTGAACGGGATATTGATGGCTTGCGCAATGCGGCGCACCAATTCCGCAAAAGTCTTGCGCCCCTCATGTGTGGCCGTGATGTCGAGGAAAACGAGTTCGTCGGCACCCTCAGCGGCATAGCGAGCGGCCAGTTCTACCGGGTCGCCAGCGTCCCGCAGGTTGATGAAATTGACCCCTTTCACGGTGCGCCCGTCCTTGATGTCGAGGCAGGGGATGATGCGTTTTGCAAGCATTTTTTCTTGGTTGATAAAGGTTGATGAGGGTTGATAAAAGGTTGATATGCAGCAGTTTGATTCAAGTTGGCAGCCACATTTGTAAGTTATCCATGTCTTCATAAATCACCTTTCCCACAATCGCCCCAGCGCAGCCAATCTCCGCCAGTTCCACCAAATCCTCCGCTGAACTGACCCCACCACTGGCAATCAGCCGCAGCCCCGGAAATTGCGCCAGCAACCGCCGATACAGCGCCGTGGAAGGCCCCGTCATCAGCCCATCTCGCCCGATGTCTGTGCAGAAAACCTGCCGCACACCCGCCCCAGTCATTTCCCCCAAGAATTCAAAAAGGTCAATCTCAGTCTGCTCCAGCCAGCCACTGATGGCCAGTTTTTCGTCCCGAACATCCACGCCGAGCAGGATTTTTTTAGCACCATATTTTTGCAGCCAACTGAAAAACAGAGGCTTGTCCTTCACTGCCACACTGCCAATCGCCGCCATTGCCGCCCCCGCCTCGAACACCGCCTCAATGTCCGCATCCGTTTTAAGACCACCGCTGTAGTCCACAATGAGCGAGGTTTCGGCGGCCACTTTTTTCAAAATGTGTAGATGCTGTGGTTTTCCAGCTCTCGCTCCGTCCAAGTCCACCATGTGAAGCCGCCGAAATCCCGCTGCCTCAAACTGCTTGGCCACGGCCACAGGGTCGCTGGCATAATTGGTTTGCTGCGCAAAATCGCCTTGTCGGAGACGGACGCATTGGCCGTTGATGAGGTCCATGGCGGGGATAATAGAATATTCTAAATTTTCCATTGCTACTTTTTTAAACTTACAGGTCAACAACTTCATGTGTTGGTAAACCCTTTATTAAGTCGTAACCGATCATATTCGATGTTAACCAATTTCTGTAACCAGGTTCGATTTCTAAACCACCTACTTCAAATCCACTGATTGAGTATATTTCAACCAATAAATAGCCATTTTCAAGTTTAGGTGACTCGATTAAAATCTCAACATCTAAAGGATTTTCTTTCACCAAGATTGAAATGATTTTCGCACCAGTGAAATATTCAATGGAAATTTCCTCTACGGATTTAGTGTACATGTGACTATTAGATTGTGAATCTAATTTACCAAATAGTAAACCTTGTCTTTCGTCACTAAATCCCCTCACCGAAATTCTCCAAATACCAGCCTCAACATATACCCCTTGAAATTCTTCTCCAAACCTTATGATAAAATTTGGTGTGAGATAAACCGCAGTGATTGCTAACCCTAAATTGAATTTGAATGCTTTGCTCATCACAATAAGTTTTGATTACAAAATACTCACAAGTAAAGAAAATTGCGCAGCAACTGCTCCCCCGCCCTAGCACTCTTCTCTGGGTGGAACTGCACCCCGTAAAAATTCCTCCATTGCACCGCACTTGAAAACACTTCGCCGTACTCCGTTTGGGCAGTGGTCGCCTCGTTCAGTTCCATCGCATACGAGTGAACGAAGTAGAAAAAAGAATTGTCACGCAACCCATCAAAAAGCGAATTAGTAACCGGTTGGCTGACAGTCACCCGGCTACTTTGGATAAACTCAGTTGTATTCCACCCCACATGCGGCACTTTCAGGCCTTCAGATTTTGGCAGTCGCCGCACTCTCGCTGGCACGATACCGAGGCATTCCGTCTCATTCTCTTCGGAAAAACTGCCCAGCAATTGCATCCCCAAACAAATGCCTAACACCGGCTGCGTCAGGCTGCGAATCACTTCATCCAGCCCCCGTTCCCGAAGGTATTGCATGGCGGTGCTCGCCTCGCCCACACCGGGGAAGATGACCCGGTCAGCCGAGTGAATTTCCGCCGGGTCGTCGGTCAAAATGGCCTCCACGCCAAGCCGCCCCAAGGCGTTCAGCACGGATTGGACATTGCCTGCGTTGTATTTGATGATGGCTATTTTCAAGTTATTAGCTTTGAGTTTTGAGTTATCGGGGCTCCCCCAATCGTAAATCGTAAATCGCTAAATCGTAAATCACAACACTCCCTTCGTACTTGGCAGCGCATTCCCCTCCTTCCGCACTGCCATTTTCACTGCCTTCGCAAACGCCTTGAAAATCGCCTCGATTTTGTGGTGTTCATTGGTGCCCTCCGCCTTGATGTTCAGGTTGCACTTCGCCGCATCGCTGATGGATTTGAAGAAATGGAAGAACATCTCCGTGGGCATATCGCCGACTTTTTCCCGCTTAAATTCCGCATCCCAAACCAGCCAAGGGCGACCGCCAAAGTCCAGTGCCACCTGCGCTAAGCAGTCATCCATGGGCAGACAAAATCCATAGCGTTCGATGCCTCGTTTGTCGCCGAGTGCCGTCAAAAGCGCCTCGCCGAGCGCAAGTCCCGTGTCCTCGATGGTATGATGCTCGTCAATGTGCAAGTCGCCTAACACTTTGATTTTCAAGTCAATACCGCCGTGGCGGGCTATCTGCTCCAGCATGTGGTCGAAGAATCCGAGGCCAGTGGAGATGTCCGCCTGACCTGTGCCGTCGAACTCCAGTTCGACGGACACATCCGTCTCCTTCGTCTTGCGATGCACCGTCGCTCGGCGTTTGGGCCGAAGCAGGTAGTCCCCGATTTCATCCCAAGTATCCACGACGAGTTCTGCCTGCTGCTCCCATTCCCCGAAGGGGAGCAAACTACGTATGCCGATGGCACGTGCGCCAAGGTTTTTGGCCAGCATGATGTCCGTCTTCCGGTCACCAACAACGTAGCTGTTGGTGAGGTCAAAATCACCGTTCATATACTCGGTGAGCATGGCCGTACCGGGCTTTCTGGTGGGCAGTTTCTCCTGCTCAAAGCTCTTGTCCACGTGAATGGCGTCAAAGATAATCCCCTCATTTTCAAGGATTTGCAACAGTTTCCCCTGCACTCGGTCGAAGTTTTCTTGTGGGTAAACATCGGTGCAGAGGCCATCCTGATTGGTCACCATCACGAGCAGGTAGTCGGTCTGCGTTCGGATTTTGTGAAGGTTGCGGATGAGGCCGGGGAGCAGCACCATTTGCTCCAAGGTATCAATTTGAAAGGTTTCGGGTATCTCGTTGATGAGTACGCCGTCACGGTCGAGGAAGAGGATTCGCTTCATAAGTTATTGAGTTATTGGGTTATTGAGCAATTGGGTTGGCCAATCGGTAAGCAGATGAATCAGTTGGTCATTTTCAATCCCGGTTCCTACAGTTACTCGCAAACACCCCTCGCAGAGCGGCTCCTTTGTCCTGTCACGAACCACCACGCCGTTTTGTTTTAAGTAATTGAAAACGAGGCTACTATCTCGCATTTTTACCAAAATAAAATTGGCATCGCTGGGGTAAATCTGCTCCACAAAGTTCAACCTAGCCAGCGCCATTTCCAGTTTTTTTCGCTCCGCAATAATGGACGCTACCGTATCGCCCATGCCCGTTTCCAACGCTGAAAGCACGGCCCTTTGCGTGGGCACACCGACGTTGTACGGGTATTTCACCGCATTCATGTAATGGATGATTTCGGGGGAAGCGAAGGCCATGCCCAGCCTTGCACCCGCCAGCGCCCATGCTTTCGAGAGGGTTTGCAGCACGACCAGATTAGGGAATTCGGCCAGCCGCTGCGACCATGATATTGCCCCTTCGACAAAGTCAATGTACGCCTCGTCCACCACGACGATGCCTTTAAAATTGCGGAGTAAAAACTCAATGGCAACAGGGTCAAGGAGGTTGCCTGTAGGATTGTTGGGGGAACACAAAAACAGCAATTTGGTGGCAGATGTGGCAGCTTCCAGCACTACTTCGGGGCGGAGTTGGAAGTTTTCATCCAATAAAACTTGCCGGATGGGCGTCCCATGAATATCCGCCTGCACCCGATACATGCCGTAGGTAGGCGGGCAAGTGATGACCTCGTCCACACCCGGCTCGCAGAAAATTCGGAAGAGCAGGTCAATCGCTTCATCGCTGCCGTTGCCGAGGAAAATAGACTCGCCGGGCACGCCTTTCAGCTTTGCAATACGCTGTTTTACAGCCAGTTGCAGCGGGTCAGGGTAGCGGTTGAGTGCTTCGCCAAACAGGTCGTGACCGTTCTCGTTGGCATCGAGAAAGACGGAGGCCGAGCCGCTGAACTCGCTCCGGGCGGAGGAGTAGGGCTTAAAATTTTGTATGTTTTTCCGGACGAGATTTTGAATTTGCATGATTGCTCGTTTAGCGTGATGGGACACAGATTGGACTGATAAAACTGATATGAACTGATTACAAATCTGTGTAAATCTGTTAAATCTGTGTCCTATCCAATCTAATACTTACCGCCCTCGCATGTGCCTCCAATTCCTCCGCCCTTGCTAGCGTGACAATGACTGGGCCGATACCCGCCATGCCTTCTTGACTGATACGTTGGAACGTGATTTTTTTCATAAAACTGTCCAATGAAACACCGGAATAGCTTCGGGCAAAACCGCTCGTGGGCAATGTATGGTTGGTGCCACTGGCGTAATCGCCGGCTGCTTCGGGGGTGTAGTTGCCAAGGAAAACGGAGCCTGCGTTCACCACTTTTTCG
>JBGSWN010000200.1:0-48573 GCA_041752395.1 Saprospiraceae bacterium
TCGATAAAATGCCCTTCTTTTCTGAACCCAAGGCTTTCCAATAGCTGGATGGAAGCGGTGTTTTCGGCATCCACGGTTTCTACTACCCGGTGTATTGCTTTTGTATCAAAAAGGAAAGCTAATATGCCCCGAAGCGCTTCTTTTGCATACCCTTTTGTTGTTCGAGGTGGGATATGGTGATTCCGATTCCTGCTATCCTTTTATCATACTGGTCCAGTTTGATGGCGCAGTCACCAATGAGTTTTACAGTGCTTTGGTTTTCGATGGCGTATTGCACCCATTCTCCTGCATTGCCAAAAAACCGGGGTGCGTTTTCTTGAATAAACGCTGCTGCTTGCTCCTCATCCATGACCTCAAATCCTTGGTATTTGGTGACTGCTGGGTTCGAACGATAGGCATGGAATTCCGTCAGGTCTGTTATTTCGAGGTGCCTGATGGTGAGTCTTTCGGTTGTTATTTTTAGTTGTTCCACGGTTTGGGTTTATGACCGTTTTATTGACTTTAAAATGATTGGCAAGGTATGGAGTTCTCCCAGATTTCCGAAATCAGCATTCCGAAAATTTCATCCAAGGGATATTGTGTTGAATGACGCTGAGGCAGGTAAAATATGGTGCAATAATTAAATCATCCCCGTCATCTTCGCCAATTGAACCAGTGCAGTGGTATCCCTTGCACCCAATCTATCAATCATGTTGCTGCGGTGATTGCCAACTGTATTGACGCTAATAAATAATCTTTGGGCAATTTCTTTTGTATCTAAATCCTCGGCAATCAGTACTAATATTTCTTTTTCCCTTGTGCTCAACAAATCGTTCTTAGCGTAATTTTTGTCGTTGGAATGAAAGGATTGTACAAATTGTTGCTGTTGTCCGTAAGCAAACCTTATCCAGTAATATGGGAAATTTTTCTTCACAAGGTGATAAATATTTTGCACATAGTTAAGGGTATAGATAAAGTTGCGATTTTCGTCAACCTGAATTGGCATGCCTTGCGAAAAAATACTAATGGGTTTTCCGTCCAATCGGGTAAACCGCATGCCGCTGTGATGAATCTTCATGTTTACCCTTTCGTCAAATGGAACCTGCCCAAGCACCTTGGTAAACCATTCTACCGATTCATAAGGAAACTGTGTGTATTCTTTATCAAGGAGGTCAAGAATATTAACCATTCTTTCTCCCATGTTTCCTTCAGGAAGCAGCCCCCAGAACTCCGCATGGCCTACCTCCAGTTCGGGAGCAAATGTTTTGTGGTTGAAGATGGTAAGGTGCGCATCGGTTCCTTTGATTCCCTGCAAAAGGAACTCCAGTTCTTTCATGTGGGAATCTCTGTTTAAAAGGCCATCTCCGCTAAATATTTGGTGAGATAGTGCTACAACTTTATGATAGATGGCTTCGCTTTTTTTTAAGCTAAGCAGCATCTCACGGTTTGAAATAACTCCCATTATTGATAGTTAAAAATTGGTGATTAAATTATACCCGTCATTTTTGCCAATTGAACCAGTGCCGTTGTATCCCTTGCACCCAATCTTTCCATCATATTACTTCGATGATTGCCAACCGTATTGACACTGATAAATAGTTTTTCAGCAATCTCTTTTGTATCCAAATCTTCGGCAATCAATACGAGAATTTCTTTCTCACGGGCAGATAATAAATCACGATTGGCCGATTCCTTGGTATCAGAACGATAGGTTTGAACCAATTCATTTTGAGGGCCATAAGAAAGCCGAATCCAATAATGAGGAAAGTCTTTTTTGATGAGGAATTGGATATTCTGGATATAGTTCAGGGTGTATATAAAATTTCGTTGCTCATCCAATTGCAATGGAACACCCTGCGAAAACAAGCGTATTTGTTTGCCGTCCATTCGCACAAAACGCATGCAACAATGGTGAAGCTTCATATTCACCCGTTCATCAAAAGGAATTTTAGGAAAAATGCCCGCCAGCCAGTTTACAGAATCATAAGGAAATGCAGCATAATCTTTATGCAGTATGCTCAAGATGCCCTTCATTCTTTCATCGTTCGTTTCACTTGGTGAAATCCCCCAAAACTCCTCCTGTCCTACCTCTAATTCAGGCAAATAAGATTTGTGGTTGAATACAGTAAGTATGGTATCTACCCCTTTCACTCCGTGGAGCAAATATGCCAATTCTCGCAAGTATTCTTCCTTGTCTGCCAATGCCTCATCCCTAAAAATATAATCTGATAGTTGTACCACTCGGTCATAGATGGTCTCTGCTTTTTGAAGCCCAAGCAAAGTTTGAGGTAATGTTGTTTCTGTCATGTAAGTTGTTAGTTCGTTTTTAACAAGACAAAGCTATCAGGTTTTGGTACCAGTTTTCAAAAATAAAGCAACTGAAAATAGCGATAGTCACTATTGCCAAGCTTTTTGCAGGGCATTACCTTTGACCTATTCTTAGAGGAACTAGGAATGAAAACAATTTTTCTTCATTTTTAGCAATGAATTCGGAATAAACCCGTGTTTTGGAGAGGTAAATCTCCAAATACTACGGCGTGCAAGCATTTGGAGTCGTCAGGGCAACCTACGATGCCGTGGTCATTCTTTTTTCGTTGCTAAGGAAATATTTTCCGCATGGCTTTTGTTACTGAAATAGAGACCCAAGAATTAATCGCCAGTTTACAGAAAAGGGATGAAGCAGCTTTTTCTCTTTTGTACGATGCCTATTCATCCGTGCTCTTTGGTGTTGCCTTCAGAATCGTGGACAATAAATCCATTGCCGAAGAACTTTTTCAAGATGTTTTTGTCAAAATTTGGCGGCATATTGATTCTTACGACGCACGGAAGGGTACATTGTTTACGTGGATGTTCAATATCACTCGCAATACTTGTAAAGACTACCTCCGCAGTAAACAATATCGGTATCAGAAGATGATGGCACAAGAAGGGTTGGACTATATTTCAAGCAAATATATGCCTCAAACTGCAAGTAATGAAGGGGAGAACTTTGACTTACAACTATTGGTATTAGACCTCGAACCTAAATACAAAGAAATCATTGACCTCGTCTATATATTTGGATATAGCCAGGAGCAAGTATCCCAAAAATTGAACTTGCCTTTGGGTACTGTCAAAACAAGAAGCCGGATTGCTTTAAAGCGATTAAGGGATATTTATATGCTTTAGCGCTTGTTTTGGATTTCAGTGCATGTTTACCCTATCTTCACCAAAAAAACAGCACATGAAAAACAACCGCCTTCGCCTCCGCTCCACTTGGAATCCCGATATGTACCACGGTTGGGGCCGCACCCGCAGCTATTTTGAAGGTTGGTATTTCAAGCTCGTGGATGCAGCAGAAGCGCAGGTTTTCGCTGTTATTCCAGGCATTTCGATAGGCAAGGATGGGGTGTCGCACGCATTTATTCAGGTGTTGGACGGGAAGCATTGCAAGGCAAGTTACCATGAGTTTCCGGCAGTGGATTTCCAACCATCGGAGTCGGGTTTTCATTTGCAGCTCGGCGCCAATTCCTTTTCGAGTTCGCATATCCAGCTCGATTTGCCGGCACTGAAAGGGCGCATCGAGTTCCAGTCACCCTCGCCTTGGCCGAAGATGTTGGGCGCTCCCGGCATCATGGGTTGGTATTCCTTCGTGCCGTTCATGCAATGCTTTCACGGGGTATTGAGCATGCACCATCGGTTGTCCGGCCAGATGCAGGTACATGGCCGTCAGACTGTGGATTTTAGCGGTGGCATCGGTTATTTGGAAAAGGATTGGGGCACCTCCTTCCCCCGTTCCTATATCTGGATGCAGGCCAGCCATTTTGCACAAGGGGAAAAAGTGGGTTTGTTTGCTTCGGTAGCGCATATTCCGTGGTTAAAAAGTTATTTCATCGGTTATATCGTTGGCTTCCAATTGGGCGATGTGCTATATCGTTTTGCCACTTATACCGGGGCCAGCATGAAAGCTTCTTTGGGCGACCAAGTTGTGCATTTGGCCTTCCGAGACCGCCGTTACCGTTTGGACATCACGGCGATACAAGCACCCGGCGCTGTGCTTATTTCTCCGCTCACCGGTGAGATGAAAGGCAAAGTGAACGAGAGTATGCAGGCGGAATTGCAGGTCCGTTTTTATGACCGGGATACGCTGGTTTATGAGGGAACGGGTCGCAATGCGGGTTTGGAACTGGCCGGGGAGGTTGGGGAATTGATGACGGAGGTGTGGCGGCGGTAGTGTCCCTGACTAAGTCTTTCAAAAGTTTCTTCCCTTACTTCAGATATTACTGTAGCTGCTGGGCAGCACCCTTGTCATCCACGAAGGGCATCTCATCATTTTATTTCAAGTGGCCTGCGTCGAAAAAATGTCGCCGTTCCGATTCCCCTACCCTATTTTCGCCCTTTAATAAGATAAAACATGGAAAACGAATCGCCAACACAATTTTGTCGAAACTGTAATGCACCACTACCAGAAGGAGCGCAATATTGCCCGAACTGCAGCCAGCGCAACCACGATGGGCGGTTCACCTTTTGGGAGTTCATGACTGAGGCTTTGGGCAACCTCTTCAACCTCGACAACCGTATTTTTGGCACTTTGAAGGCGATGGTAATTCCCGGCAAGCTGACCACTGCCTATTTCGAAGGGAAACACATCCGGTTTTATCATCCATTGCGGTTGTTCATGCTTACGGGGTTGGCACTTATTTCCATTATCACGGTCCGCTATCGGCAAGGGGCATCTTATGCTAAAATGGAAAAAACGGTCGTCGAAATGGAGCGGAACAATACCGAGAACCAGTTGAAAATACATCTCGATTCTATTCGCCACAACCTTGATAAAGAGTTGCAAAATCCGGTCGCCATTGCTGCTGTGGATACTTTTTGCGCCCGTGCCGAAGTACTTAGCATTGATTCCATTGGCAGGGACAGCGCCAGCTTCAACATCGCATTATTTGGCGATAAAACAAAGGGAATTACGGTATCAAACAGGGATTTATTTGAACTTCCTGTTGATTCCATTCTCAATAAATACCAGGCAAAAGGCTTCTGGAACCGGTTGCTCATCAGCCGTTCTATCCGCATGATGAAGGGTGTCAATGAGTTTTTACTGTCCATGTTCAGCAACATCATTTGGATGATGCTTGTAATGATGCCTATGTTGGCACTTTGTCTGAAACTGCTTTATTATAAAAAGCCTTACCTGTTTTATGAGCACTTAATATTTTCAATGCACGTTCATTCAGCCTTGTTCCTATTATTCTTTTTATTGCTTGCATTTTATCAGACTCCTCCGGAATGGATGCAGGTTTCAGCCATGCTATTATCCATTATTTACCCTTTTATTGCATTAAAACGGGTTTATAAAGAAGGCATATTTAAAACCACTGTTAAATATATCATCATTAGTATGGCCTATTCAGTGCTTATTATTTTCTCTTTTGTTTTTATGGCAATCATCAGTTTCGCATTGTTTTAAACTAAAATAAAAAAGCCCCGTCAGCACCAAATTGCCAACGGGGCTTCTCGCTCACTCCTCTCACACTCTAAAAGCCTGTTCCACCACTTCCACCTGCTGCTTGTCGTGCAGCTTCTTGAAGCCAACGGCTGGCGACGCAGCAGCCTCACGGGAGGCCAGCGACATAGCGTATTTGCCGTTTGTTTGGAACAAGAGATAAGTCCAAGCGCCCATGTTGGCAGGTTCTTCCTGCACCCAGCGGATCTTGGCGTTTTTGTATTTTTTCACAATCGCATCCAACTGCTTTTCCGGCAGCGGGTAAAGTTGTTCGAGGCGAACAATGGCCACGTCTTCCCGTTTTTCGGTGCGCTGTTTTTCCACCAAATCGTAATAAATTTTTCCGGTGCAAAGCAGGAGGGTTTTCACCTTGGCCACTTTTGCGGTTGGGTCATCTATCACCTCTTGGAAGCGGGTACCCGTGTAAAAATCCTTTAGTTCCGAAACGAATTCCGGGTTCCGAAGACCGCTTTTCGGCGTCATCAAAACCAACGGTTTGCGGAATGGTCGCACCAATTGCCGACGCAGCAAGTGGAACAGGTTGGCGGGCGTCGTCACATTGGCGACAGTCACATTGTACTTGGCGCAGCCTTGCAAAAAGCGCTCGATGCGTGCACTACTGTGCTCAGGACCTTGGCCTTCGTATCCATGCGGGAGGAACATGCAGAGCCCGCTCATCCGCTGCCATTTCCGCTCGGCGGACATAATGAACTGGTCCACCATCGTCTGCGCTCCGTTGAAGAAGTCGCCGAACTGCGCTTCCCAAATCACGAGCGCATCTGGCCTTGCCAGCGTGTAACCGTACTCAAAGCCGAGGACCGCATACTCGCTCAACAGCGAGTTGAAAATGCGGAATTTACCTTGTTCATCGCTCATGCCGCTGAGGCGGTTGTATTCCTTGTTGGTCTCTTCCTCATGCAGCACGGCGTGGCGGTGCGAGAAAGTGCCCCGCTTCACGTCCTGACCGCTGAGGCGAACGTCATTGCCTTCAAGCAACAAGGAGCCGTAGGCCACCAGTTCGCCGAGCGCCCAGTCCAGTTTACCAGCATCCCAGATGGCTTGTGAGCCTTTCAGAATCCGGTCAAATTTGTTGATGGGCTTGAAATCCTTTGGATATCCGTGCAGGTGCTTCAGGATTTTGTCCACCACTTTGGCGTCAATGCCCGTCGCTGGCGATTCCTCAAAATCCTCGGCAGTCGTCACTTTGCGAAGGCTCTTCCAAGCCAGTTCGCTTTCCTGGTATTGGTAGGGAAGTTTGTGCTGCTTCTGGTTGTCAAGGCGTGCCTGCAACTCGTCCCAATAAGATTTTTCCATTTGCTCCGCAATTTCCTTGTGCACGTCGCCCCGCTTCGTGAGCAGGTCCACGTAAACCTGCCGTGGATCTTTGTGCACGTTGATAATATCATACAATGTCGGCTGCGTAAACTTCGGGTCGTCGCCCTCGTTGTGGCCGTGTTTGCGGTAGCAAACCATGTCAATGAACACGTCGGCGTTGTACTCCTGACGGTATTCCATCGCCATTTTACAGCAAAAAATAACCGCTTCTGGGTCGTCGCCGTTTACATGGAAGACAGGAGCTTGCACCGTGCTGGCAATGCTCGTACAATAAGTGGAAGAGCGGGCATCTTCCCAGTCCGTTGTGAAACCGATTTGGTTGTTGATGACAAAATGCACCGTGCCGCCTGTCGAGTAGCCCTCCAAAAGGCTCATCTGCAGGCATTCGTAGATGATGCCCTGCCCGGCCACCGCCGCGTCGCCGTGGATGAGCACTGGCAGTATCCGGTCGTATTCACTGGCGTAATGCACGTCCGCCTTTGCCCTTGCAAAGCCATCCACCACGGGGTTCACGGCTTCCAGGTGCGAAGGGTTTGGCACCAGTTTCAAGTAAATCTGTTTGTCATTGGGTGTGGTCACTTGCGAAGAAAAACCAAGGTGGTACTTCACGTCGCCATCGCCGAAGCTCTGGTCTTCGGGCATTTCACCTTCAAATTCCGTAAAAATCTGCTCGTAGGTTTTTCCCAAAATATTGGCCAACACGTTCAGCCTGCCCCTGTGCGCCATGCCGAAAACGACCTCCTCTACTCCACCATCCGCAGCAGCCGTGATGATGGCGTCCAGCGCGGCAATGGTCGTCTCGCCACCTTCCAACGAAAATCGCTTTTGACCGATGAATTTTTTGTGCAAAAACTGCTCGAACACCGTGGCGCTGTTCAGTTTTTCGAGGATGCGCTTCTTTTCTTCAATGGAAAGCCCCCATTGGTTCTCAGGGTGTTGTGCCTCAATGCGGTTGCGCAACCAACGACGCCGGTCCCTATCTTGAATATGGTGGAACTCGAAGCCAATATTGCCGCAGTACATTTGTTCGAGGTGGGCAATGATTTGGCGCAGGGTCGCCTTTTCCATGCCGATTTCCTTCCCAGCCAAAAATGGTTTGTCGAGGATTGCCTCGGTCAGGTTGAAATCCGAAAGCTCAAGCGAAGGTTTGCGGTTCTTGCGAGGCTTGAGCGGGTTGGTGGTGGACTTGAGGTGGCCACGGTTGCGGTAGGCGATGATAAGCGCCAGCACCCTGAGTTCGTCGAGGTCAACTTCGCCGGGGGTGGTGTGCACAGCGCCGTTGCCATTGGCAGAAGCACCGTTTGAACCCGTCGTTCCACCAGCATTGAAGCCATAATCGAAGCCTTTGAAAAACAGGCGCCAGCCTTCCTCCACCGCATTAGGATTGGTGGTGTATTGCTCGTAGAGCGAATCAATGAAAGTGGGATGTGCGTTGGCAATGAATGAGAAGTCAGTCATTTTTATTTAAAATTGAGATTTAATGGTTCATGTCTGTTTTGTTCCAGCGTGCCGCCGAACTGGAGTTCGGTAGCGCATTGAAAAACGCCCAATTTTACTAGAGGTTTCCCAAAACGGGCGCTAATATCGGTGGTTTGGTTGTTTGATGGTTGGATTGTTGGATAGTTTTTTCACCAAAATGACAATCGAGTCCAGAAACGTATTTTCATCAAAATAAAACGGGCGGTTCGCCAATTGGCAACAGCCGGAACGACCGCCGATGCTCCGGCGTAGCCCCATGCTGCCGGATGGCTTCCCGGTGTGCTTTTGTGGGGTAGCCCATGTTTCGTTCCCAACCGTATTCAGGGTGTTTTTTTGCTAAAAAAGCCATGTGCTCGTCCCGGTAGGTTTTCGCCAAAACCGAAGCGGCGGCGATGCTGAGGAAGCGCCCATCGCCCTTCACCATGCAATGGTGGGGGATACCGGGGTAAGGCTTGAATCGGTTGCCGTCAATGAGCAGGGAGGTAGGTTTCTTTTTCAGCTTCGCAATGGCCCGGTGCATCCCCTCCACCGATGCCCAGAGGATATTCAGTTGGTCAATTTCCGAAGGGGAAAGGCTAACGACGGCCCACGCCAGCGCTTCTTTTTCAATGATTGGCCGGAGGGCAAACCGTTGACTTTCAGTGAGTTGCTTGGAATCGTTCAGTAGCGGATTGGCGTAATCCTTGGGCAAGATAACGGCTGCCGCAAAGACTGGCCCAGCGAGGCAGCCTCGGCCAGCTTCGTCGCAGCCGGCTTCGGTTTCGTTTTCGTTGAAAAAGGGAAGGAGCATTTTTGAACAGTTTGCAGTTCGACAGTGGGCAGTCAGTTTCTAAGTTTGCAGTTCGACAGTTGGCAGTTGGCAGTCAGTTCGACAGTTGTTTAGCCATTGTGAAATAATTGGGGAAGAGAATTTTAAACTGTCAGACTGCACACTGACTGCCAACTGCCAACTGTCGAACTGCAAACTTAAATACAGACTGCAAACTAAATAATTTTCCCCTCCTTCACCAGCTCATTTCGGATGCCGTTTTGCAGGTTTTCTAAGAAAATCGTCTGCTTGCCTTCTTCCAAAGCAGTGATACAGCAATACTGAACGATGTTCATGATGCTTGCCCCAGTCAGCTCGAAGCGTTCCGAAATGGCCTGTAAATCAATGTCTTCGCCCAGTTTTGCTTCCTTCGGGAATGCTTTTTCCCAGAGCATCTGCCGTTCATCTGCTTTCGGAATGGGGAAATAAACCATGGCCTGAAAGCGCCGCAAAAAAGCGTCGTCAATATTCGATTTGAAATTGCTGGCGAGTATGATGAGTCCGGGGTAGGTTTCGATTCGCTGAAGCAAGTAGGACACCTCTTGGTTGGCGTATTTGTCGTGGGCATCCCGCACGCTGGTGCGTTTTCCGAAGAGGGCGTCCGCCTCATCGAAGAAGAGTATCCAGTCCTTGTTTTGTGCCTTGTCGAAAAGGCGGGCGAGGTTTTTTTCCGTTTCCCCGATGTACTTCGAGATGACCATCGAGAGGTCAATTTTGAAAACGTCACGGTTGGTTGATTTGCCGAGCAGCGTGGCCGTCAGCGTCTTTCCAGTGCCGGGTGGGCCATGAAAAAGCACTCGGTAACCGGGTTTTATTTTTCGTCCCATGCCCCAAGTTTCAAAGAAAGTGGCTTGGTGGCGCACCCAAGATTCTATTTCCCGAATCTGCCGAAGCGTGGAGGGCGAAAGCACGAGGTCGTCCCATTCCATCCCCGTTTCGATGTATTCCGCTGGAAAATCGGTGCTGAAACGGGGCTTGCTGACGCTGCCAAGTGTGAGCATTTCCACCACTTCTGGGTCGAGGATGATGCGGCCGCTCATCACAGGTTCGCCTGCTGGCACGGGCTCCAAGTGCAGGATTCCTTTTTTGTGAAACCAATGGTCGGTGTTGAAAAGCTGCTGGACTTCGAGCCGCTTTTCGAGGTCATCGCCAGCGAGGATGAACTGTGCTGTTTCGCCGGTGGGCAGGATGTCCCGATGGTTTTGGCCTTTTACGCCGCCGAATTCGGGGAAGTCGCCGCCGTCGGGGAGGTGCTCGGCGAGGATGGAGCGGAAGAAGCCGGAGGTGAGGTGGGGGGCCAGGGCTAGGAGGAGGATAATGAACTCATCAAATGGAGGATTTGGATATGGGAAAATATCAAGTATAGATTTACTATCCTTATCCTTATAATTAAAGTCTTTGACTTCAACTATTTTTGATGAACCGTTGTGAACAAGTAATCTGCAATTTACAACGTGCCTTAAATATTGAATTAAGTTTTTCATAATTAATCAAAGACTAAACTTGAATTATACATACGTCTCCAGACATTCCACCAGAGGCCAGCAAACTAGCATCATTAGAAAAGCTTAAAGCGTTTACACCGCTTTTGTGTAATTTTTCTCTATAGATTTCTTTTCCTAACTTAAGACTGTATATCATAACATGCCCAATTCTTCCTCCAAACGCAACATTATCACCATTTTTATCTAAACTTATACTATAAAATGTTTGATTAACTAAATCTATATCTACTATCTCAACACTAGTGCCTTTTTCGATGTCCCATATCCCAACACCTTGAAAACCCCCACCTATTGCAGCTAGATATTTTTTATTCCAAGTGATAAATTCAAAATTAAAATTCAACTGAAAATCTTCTTCACCTGATTCAAAGTTAAACTTAGCAATTTTCCCACCTTCCGTACCGATTAAAACGTGATTTTCGTCAATAATTTGAGCATAAATTACTGCTCCTGTCTTATTTAATGAACTTAAATCCCTTATCTTTTCTTTTTTAGCAATATCAATCAAAGTTGGAGTATTCACTAAAATTAGGCACCACTCATTAAAAACAGAGACACTTGGCTTAGAAAGTGTTTTTTTTTGTGAGGAAATTATATTAGAATTTCCAGATTTTAAATCGAAAATTTTAACTTCAACATTATTGTCATTGTTTGTTATCTCGTAAATCAGTTGACTTCCTTTCCAAATAATGTTTCCAACTGAATTACCATTAACTGTAGTCTTTTCAACTACATTTTTTTTATTAGTTGACAAATCAAGAATGACCAATGTGGAATCCCCGACTTTTTTCTGGTTTTGAGAAATAGCAATAAGATTATCCGTTTTATCAAATTTGATTTGATTAATCGCTATAGATTTTACTAAGGTAAACTCCGTTTGCTGCATGATTTTTATTTAAATAATTGGCCTTTAATTTTTTTCGAACCACGTATGCTGTTATTATAAGTGCTTGTAAAATTTGGGCCAACAAAAAATTTCTGTCTATACTGAAATCCGTCTGCACCAGCTTGCCGATTATAATAGGCCAACATTAATTTCAAATTTGAAGGACTGCCAGCTTTTTCATGTCTTTCACTATCCGAAGCATCGTTGCCGTTCATATTTACCCAATGCCTTGCCAATGCTGTGGTATGATCAACATCGAAATTTTGATTGCTTACATCCTGCCGAATACTAGCATCCGGCATATTTAAGTAACGCATTTTCTCGGCATTCGTCTCAATCACTTGCCCATCAGCTGCAAGTCGATTCCAAATTGCTAAATTTCCTGTGTTTTTAAATTCAATAATTTGATTTGCTACAGTGTTTTTCCCACTTGTTCTTAGGCTAGCCGCTCGTGAACCAAATCCTGAACCGTTAATGTATAAGTCATTTCTAACATCAAAACCATCTGGCAAAGTCCGTATTGCCGGAATTGGATCGAAGATTTCATCAGAAGCAGTTAACTCTGCTAAAATAGCTGCCAAATCATTAAATTTTTGCTGGATTTGGACACTTGCATCCTGAGGGTTTTCACGTTTGATTCTCCTGATATTAGTCAAAATTTCTCTCGCAGTGTTCACGCTCGTCCTCTGTGCACTAGTGACTCCTGGCCTGGATAATACTTCGTTCAGGAACTCGTTTACCGGGCGTGGTCGTGAAGCCATATATTCCACTGCGTTACTGTCTCTACCTTGAAAATAAAGCGTGTGCGATTGCGAATCACGCCCTGTGAAAGGTTTTCTTATTCCAAACCAATTACTGACAGCACCTGCGACCCCAACCACAAACCTTCTCGCCATTCCCATCAGCCAGTTCACTACCCTATCCATCGCCGCATCTATCGGCCTGCGGATGCGGTTAATGATGCCCACCACGGCGTCAGATATGCGACCCAACCCAGCAATCCGGGCGAGGAAACTGATGACCGTCGTCAGCAGGCCAGCCATCGTCTGCTCCACTCGCTGCGCAGCAGCACCAATATTGCCGGCGGCAATGGCCATGATGCTGTCCAGCACGGAGCGGCCTACTTGAATGATTTGGCTGATGCGCTCAATGAGGAACATCACCGTGTTGTAGATGGCGATAATGGCCTGTATGAACGCCCCCACTGGGTTCAAGCTCGTCAGCAGTCGGGTCATGGCTGCCTGTACGATGGTGGTGCTCACGTACTGCATGACCTGCGTCATCACCATGTCCCGCAGGTTGCCGAGCATCTCCCGGATTTGTTCCCAAGCGGCCGCAGGCCCTTCCGTGATGAGCGTCCGCACCACACTGACCGTTGTTTCGAGCGCTGCCACAGCTGGTTCGCCGATGTGCCGAACGAGCCTGCCTCGAAGGTTTTGCCAGGTGAGGCCAAGTACCGAAAGCACAAACTTGACGATTTCACGCAACTCAAATGCCCGTGGAATATAAATCGCAGCGCCAGCCATTGCACCAGTCAGCCACTGTACAATACTGTTTCGAAGATGCGTCCCAATTCGGCTGGCGAAGCCTCGGAAGCCTTGCAGTACAGCGTTGATGAGGTTGCGGACAAAGCTGCCCGGTGCCCGTATGATTTGCCGGAAAGCACCCGCAGCACGGCGCAAATAGGGCATTGCGCCCGGGGCGACGACCGAGAAAATGATTTCAAGCAGGTTCAGCACCTTGCTGCCCGCCCATGAAATAAAACTGCCCACAAAATTTCCGAAGACCCTAAAAATGCGGCCAAACAAAACGGTTGGAGGCAGGAAATCGGCGATTTCGATGGAGCGTAGCGTATTGATGAAAAGTGTTGGGATTTGACCGATGAAGCCCATCAACTCCGAAAGTGCAGTCTGGAACCAGACCCACGCCCGCTGGATGGCACCGCCCCGCTGGATGTTTTCCCAAACCTCCTCTTGCCCGATGAGCCGCATGAAACCGCCGATGAGTGTAGCTGGTGTGCGGGGAAATGGGTCGCCGGTAATCGGGTCACGACCGAGGATGGCCTTAACCAAATCCCAGCCACGGGTGCCTTCTGCCAGCGATGCCAATGGCCTAAGTACAGCGTCCCATATGAACTGCATGAGCCGCTGACCAAGGTTGCGAATCAGCGTCAGGATGCGGCCAATCGGCTCGGTGAAGATGCGCCTAGCCCTGTCCCACACGCCGCCCAGATTGAAAATATCCCGCCAACCGAGCGAGTCCAAAAAGGACATGACCGCCGCCCTAATACTGGCACCTGTGATGCCGAGCGAGTTCAATTGTTCTTCCACGTAAGCCCCTGCCCGCTCGAAGACCTGATAGCGGTCCAGTACGGAAGTGATGAGTCGCCCACCCGGCAAAAATTCGACAATGGCCCGCAGGATGTTGGCCGTGCTGCGGTCAGCCCGCTCCATGTTGATGGGGTTCACCCCGATGACGATGGTGAACATCCGGTAACCGGGTATATTGTAAGCCGCATCGGCAAAATAGTCGAGCGCATCGCCGATTCCCAGCCGTTGGATTTGTGGCTGTGTAGCCGTCGTACTCACTTGCGGCGCACGCTGCACGGCATAGCCTTGCTGCACGGTATGCGTAAGTTCGTGGGCAAGCAGGTGTTTGCCTTCCGAGGTGCCCGGCTGGTATTGGTCATGGTTGAAAAAAACGTGGTTTTGGTAAGTAAAGGCACGGGCGCTGAGTTGGTTGTTGAGGCTGCCCGATTCAGCGTCACTGTGGATGCGCACATTGGAAAAGTCAGCATTCATGCGGCTTTCCATGAAACTGCGGGTGTTAGTGTCTATTGGTTGGCCACCGCTCATTTTGTTGCTGATACCCGATTGGATGTTGGAGGTCACGGCTGGCACACCGTCGCCCTTACGCTGTAGTTTTTCTTCTTCCTTTCGTTGCAATTTCTGCTCCGGCATGGCCATCCGTTGGAGCTTCTCGTCCTCCTTTTTTTGGATTTTTTCTTCCTCTTTGCGCTGCAATTTTTCGTCGGGCTTGGCCATCCGCTGGATGGGCTTGTCGTCCATTTCCTTTCTGGAAATAGTGCCTGTCCGCTCCTCTTTCATCGGCAGCATGGGCGCTGGCATCCGCATCACTCTATCGGCGGTGCGGTCGGCCTCTTGCTCTAGTTTGTCGCCGGGCTGCCCAACCTTCAGCTTTGTTTGTATTGCTGGCGCAAAAAAATCCCCGCCCCCCGCCTTTGCGAAGAAAGGCGAAGCTGTCGTTGACTTTGCCGCAGATGAGGATTTTTCAGCGGAGGTTTTCATTTTTTCACTTGCTCAATATGATTATTCTAGTTTCGCAAAATGGTCATCAAATCCATTCCACCATTAATAAATTTGGCATCCAAGGCAGTTTGATATGGCCAAAACCCCAAGGTATTTTTTCCAAAAGCAGGTCAAAGCCGCTTCGTTGGTCCACCCTCAAAACCCAACCAAAAGTGGAACCTGACAGGCGCCCTTCCCGATCAAAAAATGCTTCTTGCAGGGCTGCGGGCGAGGAGTCGCCCAAAGCTCCCCAATTTGCTATCAACGCCGTTAGCATTTTTTGGCATTCTTCTCTCAACTGTTTTTTAAGCTGAAACCTACCCGGCACTGGCAGTTCAACTGGCCACCCGCAAAGTATTTTGCCCAAAAAAAGCTGGTGTTCCATCAAGTTTGTTTGGCCAGTTGCCAAAAACCCAGTCAGTTGAACGGCCAATTTTTGCGATTTTTTATCCTTGAAACTTCCTTCCTGCACCAAGCCAATTTTCTCAAAAAGCATTGGTAGATAGGGAGCCATTAACACTTGTCCAGCATAGGGTAAATAAATGGCATCCGTTTCGTCGCCTAAACCCCCTATTGAACTTGATTCGTTTTGCTCGAAAACCGCCTTTTTGCCTTCGGCAATTCCAAATTCTTTGGCCAAAATTTGAACAGCAGTTTCTGCCCAATTTTGCCGATGCATATTTGATTTTGAAAGAATCAATTGAAGTTTTTCAAGGGTGACCGAGCTAGGCGGTTTGCCTCTAAATCGAAGTTTCCAAGCTATCTCAAAGAGCTGCATGGCAATTTTTGGCTCAAAAGTGAATGCTTCGCCAATGCGCTTTCCCAAGTAAGTTGCCACAACTTCGACCAATTTTTGCCCAAAATCCTGTTCGTTTTTATCGGCAGTCAAAGCCGCTGAAGAAACCAGGGCGACCAAGGTCAGTTCCTCATGCGTTGCAGTTTTTTGCAATGATTGAAATACAAAATCCAATCGCTCAGACTGTTGCTTGAAAACCATTTTGAGCAACTTATCCTGGAAGCTTTTTGGCCTTCCTATCACCAGCCTCTCAAAGATTAAAATGTCATTTTGGCCTTGCATCCAAGCCCAAATTTTAGCTTCAAAAGTATTAAGTAGCGAAGCCTCCATTTCCCTCAAATCCATGCTGGGAACGTACCAGGGCAGATGTCCGTTTTTCAAAAAAAACAATTGCCAGTCAATTGGTATTCGCTTCCCGATTGACCTGTTTATTTCTTCGTTCAGCCGCACTAACTCACGACCGAGCTGCTCCCGAACCCAATTTTCAATCCCGTTTTCAATCGAATTCACATTCAATTGGCCGAGGTCCAGCTCAAAATAAGGCAGTTCCAACATCAAATCCCCCACTGCCATTTTGCCAAAAGCCGCCTCCAACTGGGGTAATAATTTTGACTCAACAGCCGCCGCCACCTCGTCGCTAAGTGCCGAATGACCAAGCTCTTTTTCGAGCTGGACATCAATGGTCAATGTTTTGATAAGGTGTTCCTGCATGGCTAATTGTCGAGGCCAACGTCCAAACTATTACCGAATTCGTTCAATTTTTCCACCACTGCCGACCTCGCCACACTGAGATTCCCCAAGTGCGTGACAAGCGCTGGGCCAGTCGGCAAAGGCATGGCATCAAGTTCCAGCCAAGAACTGTACTTCTGCTCAAAATCGGCCATTGCAACGGCATCCAACCAAAAAATATCCGGCCAGATATGAGCTGGCGTTTCAAGGCGTATGACCTGCTCCGCTAGCATCTGGAAATCAGGCTGACCGAAGGCTGGGGCGAAGTTTGGCATCAATATGCTCACCCTGAACGAATAGGGGTCTTGCTCCGAACCGTACACGACGCCCCGTCGAAGGCGAGGCTCCAACAGCCCATCTTTTGATTGTTTGGGGCGCAGTAGGATATGCTCGACCACATGCACCCTCGGCAAGCTGCTGAACATCACCACCATGGCGTCTATTGCCTCTTGCCGCAAAATGACCGTGGCAAATCGGTCTAGCCTTTTACCGATGATATCGTTGGTTTCCGGGTCAAGGATATTGTAGCGAAAGCGCCATCCTGAGGCATTCCGCAGTTGATAATTGGCGGGGTCTTGTCCAAAACGGATGCACCGGGCAGCCACTTCCTGTGCCTCGGAAAAGGTAGGGTGCTTATTGGCGCTGCTCAGCACTATGTCGCCGTCGGGTAGTCGGAAACGGAATCGCCACTCCTCAATTCCATCATCTACGGCATCATGCTCTTCGTAAAATTCCAGTTGGTACAGGTTGTTCGCTGACTGGGAAAAGATTGCCATACCAAGCAGGTAGGTTATCCGCTCACCTAGTCCGGTGACGTTGCCACTGCCCAAAAAGGACGCTGCTTTTCGGTCGAAGCCTTGACCTCGCCGACAAGCCAACCTCGGCATTGCTGAAAGCACTGAAATCTTGTGTTTGATGGCTGTGAAGCCCGTCACACCTGCATTTTGGTATAAAAATTCAAAAACAGGATAGCGTTCATAAGCTTCGCCAAATCGAGCTAGCAAGTGACTCAAAAAGCGGCCTCGGCGGTCGGAACTTAATTTGGGCGTTTCGGCAGCCTGCAGCAAACCTTGCCAGTATGCATTGGCAGCATCGGCCAAGAATACCTCCCAAGTATTGCTCCCTTGTGCAAATGCCTTCAAGATTTGATTTGCCCCAGTGACTTCGTACAACGGCTGAGAGGCGTAAGTTGCCACGTTTTCATCCAAGGAGAGAAGTTTTTTCACATTGCCCAATTGAGCAAAAGCATTGGCCAAAATTTGGTCGAAGACCATCAAAAAGCCTTGCAGTTGCGCTGTTTGTGCCTGTCGGCGAATGGGTGAATCGGCCCCCATCACATTGATTCCAACGGCATAGGTAGCGGGGAGCAACTCCTGCAATGACTGGTAAGTTTCGATGCTTCGGAACTGACCGGGCAGGGCGTCAAAAGCAGTGTCCGTTGCGGTGGGGTGGTATTTTTCCTCATTGCTTTCGAATTCAACCAAGCGTTGCCGGAGGGCATCCATTTCCACCGGGATTTCCACGCCGTCCTTGGTTATCGTAATCCTTGATTTTTCGATGCTTAACCTTGGCTTGCAGGTGGCAAAATCCGTCAGGTGGATGCAGTTTAATTCGGCTACCCTTCGGGCAATATTGTCTTTGAAGTCGGTGATACTCAGGTACTTTACGGCCATCACTGACCCATTGGAGTTTGCCCGCATGGCAATTCGGATGAGGTCGGAAGTATAAATGGTTTCACCACCGTTGAGCCCGTCCAGTTCATCGTCCAAAATGACGCCATGCTCCAAAAGCGGGCCATTGAAAATATCTTCGGTGCGGTATCCCTGTGAGCGCAGTTCGGTTATTCCGTGAAATTTTACCGAAGGGCTGATATGGTTAGAAAACTGGTGGAAAACATTGGCCAAAACTTCCACTGGATCTGCCTCGCTGCGAAGCATCAATTCTGCATGAACCGCTATCTCAACCACGCAGGTGGGGGTCACGTTCCGAAAATCCTCGCAGAGGCTGCGGTGTTGATGGAGTTTTTCAGTCACCTCCGTGAGCACTGTTTCAATGGCCATGCTGCGTTGACTATGCCGAAGAATCAGAGCCTCCAACACGCTATTGTTCGCTGTGCTGTTGAGATGGTTTCGGATTTCGGCTTGTGCGGCAAGATATTCGGCACCTACTGCAAAGCTGATTGAAGCATGGACAAAAAGTGGTATTGTATAATTTACTGCGAGGTAGGTCAGGGTAGCCGTGAAATAAAAATTACCGTCCAGTAATTTGGGGTCTTGCAAAATTGGCGAACCATCTGCGATGGAAAGTGTGACATCTGCCAAAGAGGCTGGCCCTGTTAAAATGTCGGCGAGCCAAAGCTGCGTCGCTGTGTTCCAGTTGGGAGAAACAATTACTAACTCAACAGCAAGTGGCCCATCCGATAAATTTAAAGTGGCTTGCGATCTAACGGAATTGATGTTGAGGTCGGTGCCATCTGGTGCTGTGCCAAGTTCGACAAGGACATCGTAAATACCTTTCAGTTTTAATTCTGGTTCAGCAGCCAACTGGCCATAAGCGAGTTTTTGATATGCTTGGTCAAATTCATCTTTTTCTCGGTAATAAAGCTGCGGCTCTGGAGGGCTAAGTTCTGAGTTCGGCAAGAGAGCGGGCAGATTCAAGGTGCGTAGCCAAGCGTTTTTCACCCCTTTGCAATCAATGATTAGTTTACGAAAATCCCGAATGGTGACGGGGCAACTTGGCAGGATTGACGGTGCTTGGAACAACGCACCAGCGGTTGGCTGTGGTGTGCCGATTGCCTCCGCCAAGAGGTCCCGCATATCAAAGCTGGTTCGGTAACCCAAATCGGTGATACTGAAAGCCAATGCTTCCAAGATGGTGATGCCGGGATCGTGGAGGTTATGGTCGGTCCAAGTACTGCCAGCCAATTCTTGGATGCGGATTAGCGCCGCTTCACGGAGCGCAGCGAAGTCCATGCTTTTTTGCACGGGTGGTTTCCTCGAAATGCTGATGTGCTCGACCATGATTGCAAGGGTATTGAAGATGGCGCTGCCCAAGCTTGGTTGAATTTGGGCAACGCCTTTTCATGGATTCCACCGTTGAATAAAAAGGCAAGTGATAAAAAACAAAGGATGTCTTATTTGAAGCATAAGATGCACAGGGGAAACCCCTCAACCGACTCACGAACAGCACTTGAGGCCGAACTGTCGGATGGCTTATCTGAACTCGCACGCTTCACTTTCCGTCTTTCAGAGGTCTAGCCGATGATGAAACAGAGTTCAACTCGTACCTACTCCTATGCCGTACTTTGATCTTCGCACTTTCGCATCTCAACCGAAATACCCTTTTTAGGGGGCATCCCACGGCATCGCTGCCGTGGGCGGGTGGCCTATTCGAAGAATACACAACTACTAACACATCGAACATTTTCAGTACACAAAGTCAAAATGACACAGCGGTCCCAAAATTGCACAATACGCTTTTCACTGCTGAACTTCTACAATCAACCCGTCTCCTATCTACTTCTTTTGTGCCTTCTATTTCAAAGGTACCAGCCCCTCTTTTGGGGTGGCTGAATCCCAGAAATTAATCAATTTATATTTTCATTGTCAAAATTCTAGTTACTTCTGTGGTTTTATGCCAGCCAATGTGCGCAGCATCTCAGGTTGAGCTGAGAAGGCGTTGACAAGCTGCGAATCGTGCAGCAACAAATTTTGCCGCTCGCTGGGGTTGAGGCTTTTCATGGCCTCCAACACATCGTTGTTATAGATGATCGCTGCCTTTAATTCTTTTTTAGTGATAACAGGTGCAGCAACTGCTGCCCGTGAAATGATGCCTGAATTTGCCACCTTTGAAGCAGTCCTTCCAGCGGATGGCTTGCCCAACCTCGCCGATGTTGTGATTTCCATCACAAGGCGGAAACGACCGTTCCCCATCTTGCGGTAGCCTACCGCAATGGTTTCAGAAAACGGCCCGAATACTTTTGTTCCGCCATTTTGCAGCACCATCCTGATTCGGAAATACTCGAAGCGGCGATTGCCGTTTTCGGTCTCGGCCTTTGTGATGAACCTGCCCTGCCCTTTTGGGCGTGGCGTTCTATTGACAGGGCTTGAAAACCAAGTTTCTGGATTGAAATTGATATTGGTTTTAGTCCCTGCTGTGCCCGGTACCGAAAACTCTGTGTTCCTTGTCGAATTCGGATGGTGAGGGTTTATTTGCTGATGGTCCGTATGCGCCCAGTGTTTGGGGTTTTCATGGTGCTTGTAAATGTTTCGGCTTTTGTACCGATAGAGGTAAAACTTGGGGCTGAAACCTAAAAAGCGGTGGTCGTCCATACTGTCCCAGCTAGCTTGTAGCACGTCCCTTCCATTTTGGCGGACAATGCGCAACCTGGGAGAAGGTATCGGAATCCCACTGGCAGTCAGGGATTTCCAGACTCCATTTGCGAAGCCTTCAAAATCAGTTCCTGTCCAACGGATGGAACCATTGTGATTAGCGGCTGTATTCCCCACTAGGATGGCACCGTCCACTTCCAATTGTTGCTTAGGGCCCTGCGCAGCCATATTTGCTGGCGGAACAAATTGACCTATTTTCACGAACTTCGACGCTGGGTCAACGGTGATTTCATCTTCCATTCCATTGATGGTGGAATCAATAAAATCACAAAACTGACCCTGCGTAGGCCGGTCACCAGTTTCGAAGTAAGTCTTCAGCGTAGTCCGATTTTGTTTTGACATTGGAATCTAATTTTATCGTAAAATACTGATTGTCAATTTGTTGAAAAAATTCCCTCAATCACATGCCACACATGGGTCATAAATGACCAAGGTGGAATTATTGCATGGGTCGTCGTTCACAGTCAAGGTTTTCAATTCGTGCGCCGCTGAAGAAACCAACACCGATTTGTCCGTGAGTGCCTCGATGACCTCACCGTACATGGAGCGGTACCAATCTCCGACGATAAAATCCTCGCAGACGACCATGCACCCAATGCCCTCTGCTGGGGCAATGTGTTCTACCCTAAAATTGGTGACGAAGTCAACGTAGTATCGCTCTTCGATAAAAGTGAGGATGGACGATTTGTAAATCCTCCCGCCGAAAACCACGTTCACCCCTTCCTCAAAAGCCCAAGGCGTCAGGAAGCGCTTCAATTCTTCGTTCAGCTGGCTTTGGAAATAGCTGGGGTCGTAACCCTGTCGGAACATGACGTCACAATAGACTTTTACTTCCTCATAAATCGGGTTTTCCACCGCCAACTGAAGCCACGGCGAAGTCCGCTCCAATAAGAACTGGGCGATTTGCAGCAGTACCCGCTTCTCGGTCAGTGGTTTGAGCGGGTTCACGGGATTGCGGTTGATGAGGTTTTCCATCACAATCAGCGTGACGTTGCAGGGTTGGATGCCGCTGGTTTCCCGAAAGGTATTGAGGCATTTTACCTTGTAAATCTGGGTGAAACGCTCCAGCACCAGCCGCTCGTAGTCCCAAATGCAAACGGCTCGGTCATGGTGCCGCAGCCGCTCGGCCACCCGCATGATGAAGTCCTCCGGCTGTTCCGTCACCCGGCCCCCAAAGCTGGCATGAGGCTGCACCAGCGCTTTCACTTCGGCTGCTTTTTCCTGCATTTTTTTGATGCTTTCTGGTGGCAATGGGTAGCGGAGGTGGTTGGGGTCGTTACCGCTGTCCTCGAACTCAGCCAGAGTAACTTGGGTGTGAACAGCCACCACTTTCCCGAAAAAATGTGGCGTTTTTTTCACCGACAACCGGAGCCAATAGTGCTCACCATCATTCAAGGTGCTGCCCGCCAATGCGGTGGCCGGGATTTGAAAGGCCATCATCCCGGAAGCGGTCATTTGTACCGTCGTATCCGTGTAAATCTCAAGGCCAGAAAAATCCTTCCAAACATTGCCAGCCAAATAACTCCAAACCAATTGGTTGGGCTGGAGGTCCCAAAGTGGGTCTTCGGAGCCTTCTTCCATTTGAAACCATAAGGTAAGCGAAGCGGGCGGTGCGAGTTCCTTGAAACCCAAATAGAGATGCCCCAATTCACTGGGCTGCAACAAGCTGACCTGCCCGGCAACTGGCTTTGGGGAAGCTACACCGAAAGGAAGTACGTGGTAAAATTGACCAACTTGTTGCACCACATTGAAATCCAAGGTTTCCGAAGATTTGTAGCTCAGTTCCAACTGTTTGATAGTCGGTGTGTAGGGTTCGTTTGGCAAAGTCCCTGTGTTGTTTTTTGCCAAAGAAATCGCATTGGCGGCGTAGTTGGAAGGCCACAGTTTATGGCCAAAAGCTACCGCTGGTTGAGTCAAACGAAGCTGACAAAAACCATTTTGGGTGCTGTTGTTGTATGGCTCAAGCTTGCTTTCAGACCATATTTGTTGATATGCTATACTTTTACTCGAAAATTGGTTTAGCACATCCGCAACGGTAATTTCCGCATCCGAAGTTGCATTTGAACCATCGAAAAGCTGCTTATCTGCGCTGGTGACTCCTACCTCTTTTTTTCCGTACAAAATATTTAAGCTGCACTTGAATGAGGCATTGTTTACCGTCAACCAATTATAATGTGCGCCAAGGCTAACATTAGGTAGGCCATGCCACTTAATTTTCAATTTGAACTCCGTAAGTCGCTTGCAAAACGCTTCGGCACTGCCAATCCTTAGAGTGCTGCCTACCAATGGCTGTGGGCCAAATGGCTGAAATGGTTTAGCGGCATCCAATACCCCAAAGTCGTTCATTAGCAACAAGGAACGCATTTCACTTACATCAACAGAAATGTTGATTGAACTCAATATTGCGCTAGCAAAAACATCATAAGCACCGTGTAGCTCTTGTGAAGTATTCAGGGTAGATTTCAATACCGCATATGGCGTATTGAATGACTCCGGCAATCCAGCACTAGCAAATGGCACAACGGCAGGCGCAGTGATTGGCAGTTCGAGTTGAACAGTTAATTGGGTATTTGTGCCATTCGCTGCAAAGGAATTTATTGTGCAAAGTAACCATTGGCCTTCACCGCTCAGGTAAAAATTTAGGGCTTTGTTGAAACTATTAGACGGGTAAATTTTCGATGGCATAAATGCCGTTGAAAAATTCATGGTAAGCGTAACTATGCGCTTGCCTTCCGCCATCAGTAGGACTGGGTGCGCCACCGCAAAACCAATCTCAGCATCGTCCATCGTGCGGTCTGCATCGGCGAGGTTGTACTGCTGTTTTCCAAATAACTGCCAATGTTCGCCATTCTTGGCCATGTCCGCCAACTGCCCTTTTGAGGTGGCCAGTTTTTTGGAAAATGGCTTTGTAAATTCCCGTGATTCTGCATCAATCAACAAGCTGTATTTGTCAAAACTCAGCTGCTCAACGGCGTTTAGAAAAGCCCGATTGACAACCAAATCCCTAGCTGTCCGATAAATGCGGTCCACTTTCGTCAAGTCCTTCCCACCGTTCAGCGGCGTATTTGGCTTCAGCAAGTATTTCTGTACATTTTTGGCAAGCTCCCAAACTATCACTGCCTTATCAGGGACAGCAGCCTTTGGCTCTAATTGCAGCACGGTATGATAATAATATTCGAGGTGCGACCTTGTGAGCGTGTTGATGTGGTTTTGTGCTTGCGCAAACATGGTCAAAAACGCCTTGAACAAGGCCATGTGCGGGGCAGCGTCAGGTACTGATTTGTCAAAAAACGCAGACCAATCTTGGTTCGGTTGGTTGTTCAAGTCGAAAAAGAGGATGCCAGAAGCAATGGCTTTGGCGAGGTCTTGTAAGTCCGATTCGCTCCGCTCGTCAATTTTGACAAACGCCTCTCCCAGTGCCAAGAACCATCGGTCTGGCCTGCAGGTGCCGTCCCTGCGGAGGGGGTTTCGTATGTCGTTATCGAGGCAGCTCATTGGTTCCGAAAATTATTTTTTTTTTGCTAAATCATTGATTATGAAACGATTAAAAAGCGTTTAACTTACCAGTTTTGACACACCAGCACCGATTTCCAATTGTAATGACCCTTCGCCAATGTAAAACGGGAAGACGAGGTTGGTGCGGGAGTTTGTTTTTTTCACACGGTACTCCACTTCGATTTGAACCCGACCTTCCAACTCTCCCGTATCATCCAAATTGACTTTGAGCAATTCGATACGGGGTTCAAAATAAAGGATGGCGGTTTCCACTTTGTCCCGAATCAGCGTTTTGATGGCGGTGTCAAGTGATTCAAATAGTAGTTCTTCCAAATTGCATCCGAATTTAGGCTGCATCACCCGCTCGCCAGTGGCTGTTGTCAGTAAAATGGCCAAGCTTTGTCGGATGTCATCTTCCAACGACACCATTTCCACCTCGGCCACCGTTTGGCTGAAAGTAGGCGGGAAGCTCCATCCTCGCCCCAAAAAATCATATTCGTTGGTCATATTCAGGTTCGTCATCGTTGTTTTATTATCCAATCATTACCGTCGGTGCGCCCATGATTATAGTGCCGCCGTGGGCTGTGGAATCCCCCAATCGAGCTGCGGGCATTCCGCCAATTAACACGGTGGCAGAGCCAGCAATTATCGTGTCCGGAGGGCCTGAACATACCGCCATGTCTCCCACTCTGGCAGCAGGCATTCCGCCAATCATGACGGTCGGGCTGCCTGGTGGCAAAATGGGGCCTCCGACGTGTGGCACAGTCCCTGTCAGCATTGGGCAGACGTGCATATCGTTGATTCTAGCTGCTGGTGGCATTGCAAACCATTTTAGTTAATCTGTACCATTGCTCCTTTTACCACGGTGTTTCCACTGGCTGAAAGCTCTGCACCAGCACTTCCTTCAGCCTTGAAATTGGCCTGTGCCTTCGCCTGAACGTTTATGGCCTCTATTTTCAAATCACCTGAAGCCGCCTTGAAAATGATGTCCTTGGCACTTTCGATGGTCACTCCGTTGGAATCAAGGGTCAGTTTGTTCCCATTTTCATCCGTGATTGAAATGCCGCCGGTATCTTCGCTCAGTTCGATGAAATTGCCTTTTGGCGTTTCAATTTTGATTGATTTCTTTTCATCGTCAAAAACCATTTTCATTTCGCTCCGGCTGACGTAGCCTTTCTTGTGGTTGTCGTCAGATGCTGGTTCTGGCGCTGGCTTGGCACTGCTGTGAAGGCCGCCCAGTACCACGGCATGTCTTGGGTCTTGACCGATGAAGCCGACCAGTACCTCGTCTCCGATTTCTGGGCGAAAAAAAGAGCCCCGGTTTTCGCCCGCATCAAGGGTTGCCAGTCTGGCCCAAGTGCCGTCCTCGTCCTTGTTTACGATTGGCAGCCGAACTTGTATCCGCTCCTCGGAGGCGGGATCGCCTTCCAGTGCTGTCACCACACCAATTTGCAGTCCATCAATTTTCGGTGTCAACATTGTGCTACAAGCCGACAACTCCACCCGCTCTGCAAAAGGCTCAGGGTCTAGGCCAATTTGTATGTCAGTTTGCCAATTGCCCTGTGCCACTTGGTGGTTAACACCTGAGACAAAAGCCTTTCCGTTGAAACGCTCCCCCACCCCAGCCAACTCGATGATGTTGCCCGGTTTCACCCCAGAGAAGCCTTGGCATTTCACGCTTCCTCTAAGTTTTGCGAAACGGCTTTTCAATAGATAACCATCACTCCAAGCTTTCAATTCTTGCTCCGCCAATGCTCCTCCGTGGAAGAGTTGATAGGCATCTTGGTCAAGTACGCCAGCAAGGTCAATAGCCGTCAAATTGCCGTTGTTGGTCGTGGTAGGCTCTGCTGCCTCCACTTCCGTTATCGCTTGGTCTGCCTGATTCCAGCCGAAACCTTTCACGGCTTTTGGTTGCTGCCTGGCGTCCATTTCCATATCCATTTCAAGGATGGTGGCGCCGTATCGCAGCGACAATACTGGGTCAGCTTGTGGGTCTGGCTTGGAGACCGTCAATTTGCCTGCATCTGCAAGGCAAAGCAGCCCATTTGCTTCTGCTCGCATTTGCACAAAATCCCAATCGGTGGCATTGTACTGTACCAATTGTTCGTGCTCAAAATCAGTTGCAGTCACATCGGCCTGAAGCCCGTTGGCTTGGATGATGCTCTCGATGACGTCGCTGTCTTTTTGTTTCACAAAATATGCACAACGTGGCGATCCTGTCATTTTCACGACCTCGTCTTTGCATTCCACCACCAACATTGACCTGCTCTGCCGGATTTTAATGGATTGTTTGATGACCAATCCTTTGAACAGCATCTCGTCGTTGCCTTGGTAGCCAGCTTTTATTTCAATGGCCTTTCCCAGTTGAAGCTCGGCCCCGTCACTTACTGGAAAGGTTTCGGCTGAAACTTCACCATCTTGGAAAATCAAGCTGGCAGAAGGTATCCGGTTAACTTCATATTGTATGTTTAAGGAAAGCAATTGCCAGTTGCGTGGCAGCTCATTTCCTTCCGAAAGTACAGTCACGGTGGCGACGGAGGAAGGCGAGTTCGTAGGTACGCTTCTGCTGTTGTCGCTCATTTAGCTGATTTTTCAAGTGGCGGAAAAAGCAGCTCCATGCCCGGTTCCAGTTTCCTGAATTGCGAAAGCCCGTTCACTTTAGCTACGTCCAAATAGTACCTTGAATCCCCATAAATCCGGTAGCACATCATGGGCAAGGTGTCGCCCGCATTAATCATTCGGATATGGGTCAGGTCTGGAGATTTTGCATCTTCCTTGGCTACCCGCAAATTTTCCTCCACACTGCCCTTAAAAGTGGCCTTTGCCACTGCCCGGATGGGGGTTCCATCCGGTTTGAACAATTTCATGGCAATGTTCAAGCTGGTGAGCCGGCCTTTGAAAAGGATAGTGCCCCAGACCAACTTGAAGTGTTTTGGCTCGTGTATCTCGCCTTCGTATTTTACTAAAAGGTCTCGAAAAGTAGTCAATTCTTCATGGATATCGCTCCGAGGTTTTTCGTCAATTATGCCTGTATTGTCAAATAAAAACTCGAAGCTCATTTCTTCGGGCTTGGTAAGTTTATAGCGTTGCTGTGTTGAGCTGGTGCCTTGGCCTTGTTCCTCGTTGTACTCGATTTTGTAATCCAAAGTATAGCTCTCTGGGTTCATCATCGCCGTGTAGGAGCCAATTTTGGAGTCATCGCTCAAGCTAGGGTCGCTATAGGCGATGATTTGCATTTTTTCGAGTTTTCCAGAATCGGGCATAAGTTTTCAAAAATTATTGAATGCTATTGAGCAATGTGTATCGAGATTGTAAAAAACCAGCATTATCGTTCCCGTTTGCGTTTCAAGACCGCTATCACTTGTTCGACACACTGGTCTAGAAGTTCTTGGCTAGCTGCGCCAGCATTGGGGTTGGGTGCCTGAGTATTGCCAGTATTTGTCCTGCTAGCTTGGTTTGCCTCTTCATTGACAGTTACTTTTACGACCAGTTCTCGAATCTGTATGGGCATGGTTTAATCAATTATTTCAAGGTAAAAAAGCGGTAGCTTAATTCCAAGGTCTCGACCAACACGGTGTTTTCATTGGCGTTCATATCAGCCACCGTCCATTTTTTTGGCCATGCCCGCACGATGTTCCATACTTTTAATGGCTCATGCTTTTCATTGAGCAGGGTCACGGATACATCAGCAGGTTTTATGTCCCTGTTTTGGAGGGCATCGAGACACCATTTTATCACGGCTGAATCAGTGAGTAGGCCACGTTTCAGTACAAGGTCAGTGTAGCGAGTTCGGCCAGGCAGCTTGTGTTCAAAACGGTTTTCACCACCTTCCTTGAAGGTTTCCAATTCATATTCCACCGACAGCCCGGACACGGACTGAAAACTGGTATCGTGGGTGTTCTTACTGATGGAAAACTCCACTTTGAAATAAAAACTGGCAGGGGGATAATATCCACCTGAACGAGCTGTATCTGGCATGGCAACTAATATTTTCGATGAGTTAGGACATCAAACTGAAGCCTTCGTGCGCCAGTTCGATGGTTTCGATAGCTACCTCGTTGCCGTCAGATTTAAGGTCACTGGCTTGTACTTTTACTGGGAAGCAACGCACTGCCCGCCAAGCAATCACTGGCTCGTGTTTTTCATTCAGTAGCTTGATGACCACATCCCGGCGGTTGTTGACTCGCTCGGTTTGTATGTCGCTCATCCATTGGTAGAATTCCACTTTGCCTTGGAAGGTCCCCCGCTTCATAGTAATATTACTGTACTTGCGCATACCGGGCATTTTGATTTTAGACAGGTCTTTACTATCTCCATGACGGTATTCGATAATTTCCTGCTGTATGTCGAGGCCAGTAACTTCGGTGAAACTAAGGCTGATACCGTTCCAGTCCACCTGAAAATGAAATTTTGGAATAGGATATTCTGACATGATTTGAGATTGTTTGATTGTTGAATTGTTGGGATTGTTGGATTGTTGTCACTATGGTGGCAATCAATGCAGCAATCAATTAATCAAGACTCTGCAAGCTTATGAGAAAATCGAAGGATGATGAACTCAGCTGGCCGGACGACAGCCATGCCGATTTCAACAATCATACGCCCCTCCAAGATGTCGAGGGGAGTCATGGTTTTACCTAAACCCACCGCCACATAGTAAGCGTGTTCTGGCTTTGCGCCTTGCATGGCACCTACACGCCATAGGGTATTGAGGAAGTTTTCAATCATGGCTTGCACTTTCGTCCAGGTATTGGCATCGTTTGGCTCGAAAACAAATTGTTCAGAGGCTTTTTTTGAACTCTCCTCCACCATATTGAAAAACCTACGAACGCTCACATATCGCCATTCGTTGTCGTTGCCAGCGAGAGTGCGGGCACCCCAAACAAGTGTTCCCTTGCCAGTAAAGGTTCGGATGGCGTTTATGGATTTGCCGGAATTTACGTCCACGTTGAGTGACATTTGGTCCTCATGTGAGATGTTCACCGAAGGCTTGACAACGGCTGTTAGGCTCACATTAGCTGGCGCTTTCCATACGCCTCGTGAATTATCAACTGCCGCATAGATTCCAGCAATCGTACCGCTAGGAGGCATTAAATTCAATTTTTCGGCTGCCCTACTCACCAAGTTTTTATAGAAACCATAATTGGCCTGAAGGCTGTCATCAAAGGTCTTTTCGTATTCCGCAGCGGCGGTGCTGATGTTTTGGAAAAGCGCAATGATGCCTCCGGAGGCTTTGAGGGCGGCATCCCTGGCGATGTTGGCACGCGCTTTTTCATTAGCTGCACCAGCATAGGGATCGGCAATGACGAGACTGGCAAAAGTGGTGGCATCGAAAGCTGGTACGCCAGGATAGCCCAGCAGTGGTAGTGTGGCATTCAAATCGCCAGCCACATTTGAAAATAGTGTAATTGCATTATCAAAAGCGTTGATGGAATTGTGGTGCGCAGCCAGTATATCCAATACAGATTTAATACCGCTTGACAATAACATCTGATTAATATTGCCTTTTAAATTGAAATCTTTTGTTTGACCGGGCACAGGATTTGGAAAAGTAGTTGGCAGTGAAGCATAAAAATCCGAAATTGCTTCTAAAATATTAGCTAAAAGGTCGTAGATTCCTTGTAGGTCGGCCTCCAAGGCAGCCAAAGTAATCGCCGCATTAAGGTTATATGTATCAGTTTCAACTTTAAGCGCATCACTCAAGGATTTATCAACACCCGCTATCGCTACTAATGCACCCTCAATATCATCCACCGCTTTTTGAGCCAAGGAAAGGTCGAACAATATTTGTTGAATTGCCGCATTTGTGGTGAGGCTGGTCAATAGGATTTCCTGACCAGCAGCATTGTCTCTTTTTATGGTAAGGTTTCGTTGTCGGACAATACGGGGCAAACTGGCATTAATCCAAGGGGCATAAGCTGCACCATATTTTAGGTTATTAATGCCCGAATTGTCCCTGAATTCAGTGACCATATCATCGAAATTGCTTTCATCGCTCTGTTTTAGGTCACAAATCAGCACCCTATCCATGAGTTTTGCGCATTGCTGCAAGGCCAATATTTGAAAATCATAAAGGCCATTACTCGATAATAGAGTTGCGTCTGGGGCAACAATAATTGTCGGCTCATCTTCTTTTTGCAGCGCGTTTAAACCATTTGTAAAGTGGCTAATTGATTTAGCACCATCATATCCACCAATGGAAATTATATAGCATTTACCACCACCGTTTGCATAAAACATCCTGAGGCTATCATAGACGAAGAAACCGGCAGTTGCAGCTGCATTCAAGTATTGGTCATTGTTGTCGAGATAAACTTCGACACTTTGATCTGGGCCACCGCCGAAAATTTCCTCGTATTCAGCAATGGAGTCTATGGCCACAGCCTTGTTCAGCATGGGTTCACCATTCTTAATTGCTTTTTTCGTGTAGCCAATAAAAGCTGGAATCGCTGTTTCCACCGCGGCAATCGAGGGCGGAAACTTCGGCACCTCGTCAATATAAACGCCGGGCGTTTTCAATGATGTTAGGTTCAACATAACGCTTTGGTTTTGATGATAAAAATTTGATTTTCAGTTATTTAGCATAAAATCGGTCAAATTATCAGGTGATTTCTTAACCGAATTTTAAATTCTTTTGTCAACAGGTTTTGTCCATTCAACAAATTGAAATTCCCGAAACTGCTTCCGCAATGTATCCGGACCAGGCCGAAAGCATTAGGGCTAATTGACAATTCCTCCCCACTATCAAGCTGGGATGCGCTGGCATAAGGCAAAGACTCTGTTACTGGTAGCCAATTGTTCGTATTGGAGGTTGCGACCCCGGTCGTTTTGACTTTAGCAACGAAACGGGCGTTCCCGTTTCTGACCATTGTTCCTGGCACATAGGTTTCAACATTGCTAAATGCAGGTGGTCGCAAAGCCAGCGTTGGGTATGCCGTGGCATTTTCTATAATGGTAGCTGCACTGTCAAACACATAAAATGCTCGCTGGCCATTGATTTTTCCGGGCAAGGGAAAAGCCGAAAACTGCCCAAAATCAGCTTTATTAGCCACCATTTCAAATTCCAAGACCAAATTCTCTGGCGGCAAAATGGCGATTTTTGAAGCATCATCCGAATCAGCAGCAGCTACTACCAGAAACCCAGTGGAAGTGACCTTAAAGCTCCAACCAAGGCCCGCCATTGCTGCCTTTGTGGTTTCAGTAGGCTTTATGTCCATCCATTCACCTAACCTATATTTCCCAAGTTGAAGCACCTTCACATTTGGTGTTAAATCATCGTATAGCGTGCCGTCCAAGTCCAGTAGGTGGTGAAGCCACACATCTAATTTGAAAAGCATCGCATATTTCACCATTACCGTTTCCATGCCCATGATTACTGCATTTTTACGGTTGAATTAAGCTGGATTTCTTCTATCAATCCGCCAATTTCTGGTGCAACGGCTCGCTTGATTTCCACCAACCTTGCCAAATACATAACTGCCGGTATCTGTTTGCCACCCAAGGTTCCCCATATATGGTTTTGCTCCTCAAAACTAGGACTGTACATTTCGAGCAGCAGCTTGAACTCCTCCATGCGCTCGGTTGGTGGCACATCAATGTTTGAAATAATCGGCGCTGTGTTTTCTTGGGTGAACACAGATTTTGCCTGAAAAAAAGAAACAATCCTAGATATAAAAATTAGAGCGTTGGTATAGCTGTTTTGGCTCACGCTAATGAGCAAGTATAGGTTCAGATATATTGGCGGATTAAAGTATTCTGTTTTTAAAGTCGTGTCATTTCGGCGTGAAAATGGACCATTTTTCAAGGTCTTTTCTTCACGGGTTCCCACGAGGGTTATCACCACCTTGTTTTTCAAGTTATTGGCTTCACCTTGTTGCGGCAGCTCCAATTGTGCGATATTGCCCAATTGAACTTGATCACTGTCGTCAGCCCCGAAGCTGTTCAGGAAATCATCCAGTTCTTTTCTTAAAATCTGAAGTGCATGGATTATCATTGAACGGAAATTTGGGTCAAAAAACCAAGGAGATAGGTGATATTATCCAGCGTCAAAATTAGGGGTCAAACTCAAGCAGGATTTGAACTAATCAAACATTCATTTGAACTATTTCAACATTCTGACCTGAACGGAATGCGGACGGACAAATCCCGAATTCTTTCTTGAAACTCCGGCTGAAATATTCCAAAGAACGGAAGCCCATGTTGAAGCAAACTTGGGAAATTGGAAGGTCACTTCCCTGCAAGCTGCGGAGGCTGCGATGAAGCCGGTACCGTCGAATGTAATTGGCAGGCGAAAGCTTGGAAACTTGCTTGATTTTGCGATAAAGCTGCATTTCACAGCAGCAAAGGAGCTTGGCCAAATCGGTGCCCCGGAAATGTTCGTTGCCCAAGTTTTCCTCGATTTTTTCGTTGAGTGATTCCAGAAAAACCGAATTGTTTTCGGCAGCACAATCCGAAGTTTTGGTGGCTGAAAAACTGGCAGGCGCATCAATTTCTGTTGGTGCGGTTTGCGAAAATTCCACAACAGAATCCAGCATTTCCTGAATGCTATTAGCTCCGCAATCATCAAGGTTCGATTTGATTCGAGATTTCAGCAAGCCCTTAATTTCTGAAATCACTTGCGCATCCAAGCCATTGATGGCTAACAGGAAAAAATCGTTGGAACTTGGTGCAAACCACTTGAGGTGGATGGAATCATTTGGCCCCTTGCTTGGGATTTTAGTAAAATGCTGCGGTTCAAAAAAGGGTTCGTTCTTCGTAAGCTTTGAAGAAAATGGAAAGTGCCTAAATACCGGGGAGTACTGTTTCATCTTGGTCGGTTTTGAAATTATTTGTAGTTGATTCGATTCAAAATCTCTAAACGGTGGTGTGCTCTACAACAATTTTCATTCATCCATCTTGGTTGGCCAAAATAAAATAGGCTAAACTACTTACGCATTATTGCGAAGCAAACCATTTCATTTGGCAACTGGCAGGAAAAACCCGCCGAGCAAAAACTAACCGCTTAAAATAAAAAGTGAAGCGTGGCTTTCTGTAGGGTTCTGACTGGTGTCATCAAGGTGTGTTAAAAAAACGTGAACCATTTATATTTCACATTTGGCAAATGTAAAGGGCAATTTTTCAAAATCCAAACTCAGTTGGTATTTTTTGGAATAAATATTTGCAAAAAAACAAAAGCTTCCACACTCCGTCATGCTTTTTCGGAATACGGAAGCTTTAAATTGGGCAAAACCTATCTTACCTCAAAAACCGATACGTCATCTTTACCAAAAATATATTACTCGCCTTGTCCCCAAACGAGTTTTCGAGCAAGCCGCGGCCGAGGTTAGAACCCACGTCAATGAACACCTGAAAATCAGGCTCGCTGCAATGCGACCAAGTCAGATAAAGCTCCAAACCTGCGATATATTCCCATTTTCATGCAGTTTGAAGTTATACTCGGCGCTAATAGGTTTTGTGCAAATGCTGTTGGCTGTTAGCCATTAGCTATTGGCCAACAGCCAACGGCAAATGGCTAATAGCAATTTTACAAATGCACAAAACCTATTAGCGTGCAGTATAGTCGAGTGTTAATGATTTAAGAGAATAACATTTCGCTTCAAAATAGGATAAGATAACGCAGTACCATTCTTTTTAGCAAATGAATTATAACTCTCGCTGTGAAGTTTTAGACACGAGCTATTGGCTATTTGCTATTTGCCAAAAGCCAATGACCAAAAGCTAACAGCGTGCGCTCTAACCGTACCATCCCACCTATCTAAGGTTCAATTTGCAGCAAGTTTTTTTTCTAAAAATCTAAAAATTCATACTTTCATCTACCTTTGGCAAATCACTTCAAACTGCATTTTCACCAATTAAAATTTCATAAAAATGACGAATCCAAGAAGAAATTTCCTAAAACACTCCACCATGGCGCTTGGGGCTTTTTGGCTTGCTGGTTGCGCCAGCAAAGAGACCAAGCCCACAGATGGCAGCGCAGAGCCAATAGATTCCACCGCTATGGCAAATAATCCGAAGCCACTTTTCTTCAAAATATCCCTCGCAGAATGGTCGCTCCACAAGACCATTTTTGACGATAAAAAACTGGACAACCTCGACTTCGCCGCCACTGCCCGCAACAAGTACGGCATCGAGGCCATCGAGTACGTCAACCAGATGTTCAAGGACAAGGCCAAGGATTCGGCCTACCTCGCCGAGCTCAACAAGCGGGCCTCTGACAATGGCGTTTTCCAAAACCTCATCATGATTGACGGGGAAGGCGGTATGGCGGAAACCGACAAAAAAATGCTAGCCGAAGCCATCGAAAACCACAAAAAATGGGTAGATGCTGCCCACACGCTTGGCTGCAAGAGCATTCGTGTGAACGCTTTCAGCAGCAACAAGAACCCAGCAGAAGCGGCCAAAGCTGCCGTTGAAGGGTTGGGCAAATTAGGCGAATACGGCGCTCAAGCTGGCATCAACATCATCGTGGAGAACCACGGTGGCTTCTCCTCCAACGGCGACTGGCTGTCGGGCGTGATGAAAGAAATCAACAAACCCAATGTTGGTTGTCTGCCCGATTTCGGCAATTTCTGCATCCGCCGGGACAACAAAGACGGAAGCCCTTGGGGCGGCCCATGTGTTGAGGAATACGACAGATATAAAGGTGTGGAGCAAATGATGCCATTCGCAAAGGGCGTCAGTGCCAAGGCCAACGATTTTGACGCTGAAGGAAACTGCGTCGAAACGGACTACCGCAAGATGCTCCAGGTGGTAAAGGCTGCTGGCTACACGGATTACATCGGCATCGAATTCGAAGGCGAAAAAATGAGTGAAGACGAGGGCATCAAAATGACGAAGTCGCTTTTGGAAAAGATAGGAGCGGAAATTAGTTGAAATCGGAAATTTTGAAATTGGGAAATTCAAGGTTTATCCAAGAATTTCCCAATTCCTAATTTTTCATGCGTGCATCAATCTCCCGAATAATGTGAAAAACCGCTGGGCAAATCCTGGCATTGGGCAGATGCAGCCGCATATTTTTCGTAAAATCAAGGTAATTCGTGTGCGGATACTGGCGGCAGGCACGAGGGCGTATCTCGTAAATCTGGCATTTGTTGTCTGGCTGGAGAAAAGGGCAAGGAGTCGTGTTCATCACTGTATCACCGTCTTCGTCCACGGTCAGGTATTTATCTTCAAACTCGGTGGGCTTCATCCCAAAATCCTTTGAAATGCGGGTCACATCGGCCTTCGTGACGATAGGTGGAATCCCTGTGCAGCAGCCAGCACAGTCGAGGCAGTCAATTTTTTTAAAAACAGCGTCGTGAGCTTGGTCAGCCAACACGTCCAATTGCTTGCCCTGCTTGCGTTTCAGGCGCTTCACAATCTCCGAGTTCTCGGCATTTGAACTGTCCTTCCGCCGTTTCCAGTCTTCGATTAAGTGGTTTGGCATTCCATAATTTTTCCCAAAGCTCAACTATTTTTTGATAAAATAGCCAGGGTGCAGTCCACATTCCGTGCGGCTCTGTCCTTTGAAACGCCCTTCCCTACCCACTCCTTTTTTGGTGCAATGCACGCAGCCGATGGAGCCGTAGCCTTTGTCTTCCAGCGGATGCTTCGGTAAATTATGCAAGGAAAAATGGTATAGCAGTTCACCTTCATCCACGTCAATCATGGGATGAAACTTGAGGATGTCACCCTGACGCTCCCACACCCGCAGGTGTGACCGGAACTCGGTTTGATGTGCCATTAACCCAGAAATCCAAACCTTGTGCGCCGCCTTCATTGGCTCCAATGGCACGACTTTGTTGATACTGCAACACATCCGAGGATGCTCCAGCCACCATTTTTCATCACGGGTCAAAGCGTTTTGCTCAGGCGCTGGAAGTACATTCACCACATTGAGTCCGAGCAAGGCAGTAAGCTGCTCTTTGTAGGCAATCGTTTCAGGGAAATGATAGGTGGTATCAATGAAATGAATGCGCTGGTTCGGTCGGGCTTCATTGACCCAATACAGCAAGAACGCCGAAGTAGTGCCAAAAGAGGAGGTCAGCAGCACGTCTTCCTCCCGGAAATATTTGTACAGCAACCGGATTCGAGACTCGTAATGCAGCGGTTCGAACACATCGTTGAGCAATTCCACGCTGATGTCCTGCCATTGGGTGGTTTTGGTTGCTTCCGCAAAATTTTCTTGCTTAAATGCTACGGTCATTTTCAAACAATTAAGTTTTAACCTATTCGGTGAGCGACTTGCTTACCGACGTAAAAAAACGTTCTTGTACTGCCGGTTCAGGCAGCAGGCTATTGTGCCATTTTCAATTTCGGCACGGTCAGACTTTTCTTGCGAATGAATTAAATAAAGTGGTTGGGGCCTCGAATTCGTTCAATGAAAAAGCCTTTTTGGAGACTGCTCCGAAAAGGCCTTTTTGCGCAGCACTTGCTGTGCTAAACCATTTCCGTGCATTCTACTCAAACATACAACAGCAACAACAGCACATCATAATGTGCTGGAAATGAGTTGATTGATTGAAAAAATGCTTCATTGAAATGATTGATTCAAAGGCAAATATAGACCGGCAAGTATTCTAATCCTACAAAATTGGTAGAGAAAGTGTAGCTTTTACGTTTTCGATAACTTTTGGCTCAATTCTGTTTTTCTACAGGCTTTTTTTCTGTGTTCTTTTCATCAGGAATATCAAAAATTGTGGGTTGAGATTCCGTCTTTTCCAAGCTTTTCTCTTCCATGTGGTCAATGAATTTAGTGGACTCGTGCCAAAAATCTTGGAAGCCCGGTTTGATGAATTCATAGACACCCTTCATCTTGCTGGGAAAAACCTTTAACTGCGAATAGGTCATGGAGTCTTGTGTGTTTTCGGGAGTGACAATATGTGCTTGGTCGGCAAACCAGAGCAACATGCTATAAACTAAGGTGTAAAGCGAAGCCAAAAGTGCCCCACCAGCCACTTTGTTGATGGCGTTGATATTGGCAGCTTGGAGTGTTTTCTCAAAAAACTGGGCAATCATCCGAATGATAATCATCGTAAGCACGAAGGAAAGCAAGAAACCAGCAACGAAATTCAGAGGGCTGTTGGAGTGGAAAGCAGTTTCGATGAAACGGGTAGCGGCTGGCGAAAACTTGAAAGCGACCATCAAGCCAAATACCACCGAGAAAACCGTAAAAACGGTTTTGATGATGCCCCGGGAGTAGCCTTGGTAAAATCCCCAGCCTGCCACAATCAATAAAATTACGTCAATTATCATTTTGTAAAAAATAGTTTTCTCAAAAGACTTTTCATAAAGGCTTGCAAGATAAGGGGTTATAAAATTTGTTGGCTTAATTTTAGACGAACGCATGGATTGTTCAGATTCTATCCGTATTTTTGTAAGACGCTATTGATTTCCATAACTTGTGCAAGTTTTGACAGAATTAAGTACCAGTTAAATCCAAACCTTCCAAACTACCTCAAAAAAAACTAAACAAATTTTAGACACCGCTACGCTGTAACACTTTTAAAGCTATAAAACGATGAAGAGAGTATCGTTAATCGCAGTTCTATCAAGCGTTATTTTTTGTAGTGGCAACAGTTCGCTTTGGTCACAAAGCACGGCTTCTGTCAAACTTCCATTGAAGCAGGAAATTCCAACGGTTTTCCTGCTTGGAGAGTATGATAAAGGCTACGAGGGCATGATGGCCGAGCAATCTACGCTTTTGGATGTCTGCAACGATGACATGAACATGGCTTATGGCAAGCTGATGGGCATGATGCAGGAAATGGAGGCCTACGCCGAACTTGTAGATTTTGACCTCAATGGCATAAATGCTTGGATTCACTTTTTCTGGCGAGCTGACGGCAGCATTGAACATATCGGTTTTTACCTAAAACCGAATTCCCGCAATGTTAATACCGAATTGATGAAAAATTTTCTGGAGGGCTTTGCGAAGCAGTACAAACTTCCGCTCAAATACGCCAAAAAATTCTCCCACTATTCCAGTTTTGCATTCCCAATCCTCAGAAATACGCCAAATCCAGAAAACGTGAAAAACACGGCAAGGGCAAATTCAAGGTCTGGAAATTAGGCTTTGAATATTGGAAGGTAGGTAGCTTTGGTTAGTTTTGCCATCAAATCAAAACCTTCCAACGAATGAAAAAATCAATTTTACCTTTCTTTTTGCTGTTCGGCAATTTTCTGCTTGCGCAAAATCAGCCACCTGTACTTTCCAATATTCAGGTGCAATTAGGTGCTGACAACCACAGCTTCCTCCTCAATTTTGATATCGCCGATGCAGAGTCCGACCCCGTCACCGTGAGTCTACGGGCTGGCACTTTCGGCTCTTCCCAACTTGACTACGCTACTGACAATGCCTCCGGCGATATTGGTTCAGGCATCGCACCCGGCACAGGAAAGCAAATCATTTGGGATTTCAGCGCCTACTCCGCGACCGCTATGAACGATTTTCGGCTCATGCTGGTGGCAGACGATGAACAACCCATTGATATTCAATCGCTTGTGGACCTTGTGGATAGTACCCGACTCATCGAAGACCTTACCTTCATCGAGGGCGTTCGGCACAAAACGGCAGGTGCTACCCACCTGCAAGAAACCAAGGATTTCATCAATTTTCAGTTTCTGGACAGGGGCTTGGAGACTTATAAACAGCTTTTCACCTTCGGCAATTACAATGCAGAAAACATCATCGGCAAAAATCCGGGGACTGGCACTACGGGGGAAACTTACATTCTCGGAGGCCATTTTGATACCCGCTCCAATTCGCCTGGCGCTGATGACAACGGCTCTGCGGTGGCAGGGATGTTGGAGGCCATGCGAATCCTATCGCAATATCCATCAAAGAAAACCATCAAATTCATCGGATTTGACCTTGAGGAGGATGGCCTTCTGGGCAGCGCCCGGTATGTTTCCAATGGCATCCTGAACGGTGAAATAGTAGCTGGAATGATTGATTTTGAAATGATCGGCTATTATTCCGAAGTGCCTAATTCACAGAGTTTCCCACCTGGGTTCAGTCAGCTTTTCCCAGTTGCCTACAATGATGTCGCTTCGCAAGAGTTCAAAGGAAATTTCATCACAAACGTTGGCAAGACTGGCGCATCGGGAACGCTAATGAACAGTTTCAAAACTGCTTCCCAAACTTATGTTCCGGCATTGAGAACCGTAAATGTTGAAACAGTGGCTAATTGGCAGCAACTGACCCCCGACCTTGGCCGCAGCGACCACGCCCCTTTTTGGATTGCAAACCGCCCGGCCATCATGCTGACGGATGGGGCAGATTTCAGAAACCCAAACTACCATACCGCTGGCGATACGGTCGGCACCCTCAATTTCACCTTCATGTCGAATGTGGTGAAAGGGGCTGTTGCAACATTGGCGGAGCTTGCTGAGGTTCAACATGCTGATTCATGGTGGGTGGACACCGATTTTTTCACCTCCACACATGAGGTGCTTGAGTGCAAGGTTAAAATTTCTCCAAACCCTACCCACGACCGCCTTCTAGTTGATTGGTCAGGCTGTTCTGCCCCAATTCAGCAACTTACCCTGTTCGACGGTAGTAGTCACACTATTTTAACCGTAAAAACAGGTGGCAATAAAGCGGACTTGAAGCTGGGGAAATTGGCGGCTGGGGTCTATTTTTTAAAAATGGAAAGTTCAAGCGGTAGCAAATTAGAGAAAATAATAATCGAATAGTTTCACCATTTTTACAAATAGAAAAGGCCCTTCCACGTTACGTGGAAGGGCCTTTTCTATTTGTAATTTAAGAACTGCTATCTCAAAAGTGTCACATCTCCTCGGTAGAGCAGCACCCTGCCATCCACGAATTTCACTTCGACAAGGTAGAGGAAAACCGCAGGATTAAGGTCTTGGCCTCGGAAGACACCATCCCACCCTGGCGTACCATCAGGTGATGGTGGCAGGTCTTTTTCTTCAAAAACCCGTTCGCCCCAGCGGTCATAAAGGCGGACATAGTTGATGCGCTCCACGCCAATGCCAGTGAACACCTGGAATTTGTCATTGAGTCCGTCGCCATTCGGCGAAAAAACGTTCGGAAGGTACACTTTCCGGTTGCGGTCAATATCCACAAAAATCTGGGCAGTAGCTGTGCAGCCATTGATGTCAATAACAGTAAGCGTGTAAGTCGTTGGCGTTATACCCGTCACCCTTGGGTTTTTGCAATTGTCACAAGAAAGGTTCTCGGCAGGCTCCCAAATGAAGGTATCTATCGGCAGGGAAGAAATAATGGTCGGAACAAGCATGGTGAGCGAGTCGCCAAGGTCAATTTCAATGCTGGTGGGAAGTGTAACACTTATTTCCTGCGGCTCGGCCACATTGATAGTCGTATCCACCACACAGTTATTGAAAGTATCCTCAATCTCGATTACATGCATCCCACTGACGATTTGGCATAACTGGCCAGGTGGCTGTCGGACACAAGTGCCCACCGAAAAGGCGTAGGTCGCAGTTGGGTTACCGCCCCAAATTGAATCAACAGTAACAAAGGTTCCCTGCCCAAAGCACTGGATGGGGTCTATTTCACCTAAAATAAACTGGATTGGCGGGGGCTCTGAAAGCGTTTGGGTCAATGAATCCATGCAGCCTTTTTGGTCAACAACAGTGACCGAATAGGTGCCTGCGGGTAGGCTCATTGCTGAGGCTTGGTCAGTCCCAGCTACCCCATTTTCCCAAAGAAAAATGGCGGGGCCAAGGTTTAAGTTTCCACCTTGCGGCACAACAGTGATAATACCGTCTGCTTCGCCCGAGCAACTGATATCTGAGGATTGGGTCGGGTTCAAAAACACCTCAAAAGGACTTGGTTCTGCAATCGCTATCGAATGCGTAAAAACGCAATTCTTGGAATCGGTAATAGTTGCACCATAGACGCCAGCCGTCAAGCCTGAAAGCAGCTGCCCTGTTGTTCCATTTTGCCAAACGATGCTGTAAGGCGGTGTGCCTCCAGTCGGCAGCAAGGTAACTTCGCCATCAGAAAGCCCATTGCAGCTTACGTTTGTAATGTCGGAGCCGGGAGAAATGGGCGCTGGGGCAGGTACATTAACAAAAAAGCTATCGTTGCAAATGCCATCAGAAACGATGACGAACTGCATGGTTGCGCAAAGTTGTGAGGCGGTACTCATGTTTACGTTGTTGTCCGTTTCACCGCTTCCCCACGTGAAATCAAATTGCCCAGCACTATTGTCACTGTAAAATGCGGTGGCAGTGGCAGTGCCATCACAGGTCTGACCTGTATTTGCGCAGCTTACCGAATCTATCGCTGAAAAATTCACAACGATGGAAGGCGGGTCAGCCAAGGTGACGCAATCCGTGACAGGTGGACAGCCATTTGCATCCGTAATCGTGAGGCAATAGTTATCCGCAACTAAGTTGCTGTTGACGAAAATATTGTTGCCCATCACCCCATTTGACCAATTGAAAAAATACGGCGTATTACCACCACTTACAAAGGCGATGATGTTACCACCGCCTATCCCAGGGCACTGCGGAGGGCTGACTTGAAAACTATCAATCACCACTTGCGAAGCCGACAAAACCTGTGCGGTGTCAATGGCAACACACCCCGCAGCATCTGCCACCGATACCCAGTAGATGCCGACTGCAAGGTTGGAAATGGTAGCCCCAGTTTGGCCATTTGACCAAGTATAACTGGTAATAGGGGTGTTTCCAGCTGTGGCTGTTACGGTCAAACTACCGCTGGTACTGTTGCAGGGAATTAAATCATCAGGCAATGCTGTGATAGCTGGGGGCGTGGGTGCTGTGATAGTTGAAGTCAGTGTGCCTGAACATAAAGTGGCGTCGGTCACAGTTACCGTGTAGGTGCCTGCGTTCAGGTTGGAAGCAGTGGGCCCAGTTGATGGTGAGTTGTTCCAAACATAAGAAATTGGCGCATTCGCCCCAGTCACGCTGACAGTGATGCTGCCATCATCGCCAGGCTGGCAAGTTTCGTTTTGGGCACTTGCTAGCGCAACATTGAGACCAGTGGGCAAACCTAAAATGAAAGTAGTGTCAATCTCGCAGCCATCTGCATTTTCAATTACGATGGAATAAGTTCCAGCGCAAAGGCCACCCAGCGTGGTGGTTGTATTGGTCTCAGCGACGGGAGGTGGTGGGATTGGATTGCCGAACCAGTCAAAGTTATACTGTGTATCCACTGTTCCTCCGGTAGAAAATGCGGTCAGAAATATGCCACCGCTACACGGGCTGGCGCAACTGATGGGCGTAACCACCACGTTCACTTGTATCGTTTTAATGGCAGGCAGCCAAAAATTTTGGTCAATTTGGCAGCCCTTGCTGTCCGTCACTACCAATTGGTACGAATCAGCAATCAAGCCAATCACGTTGGACATATCGCCGATGATGGTAAGACCAGCGCCAACGTTCGGCCATTGAATGGTGTAGTCCCCATTGGAATTGGGCGTTCCGCCGGAAACAATTACGCCAAGCGTTCCATCGCCAATGCCCGAACAGGTAGCTGGACTGGTAGTCACGTTTGCAACTAAGGGATTTGGTTGGCCTAAAACATCAGTGGCCACCACCGTGCAACCTGTGGCATTGTTTGTCACCGTTACGGTGTATGAACCACTGGCCAAATCCGAAATGCAGGCCACGTTACCTGACCCTGCCACGCTCCAATTTAAAGAATAGTTTGCGGTGGGATTATTGACAGGAATACCGCCGGAGACCAATTGCGCACAAACGGAGCCGTCATCATCACCATTACAGGAGGGTTGTACATTTTGAAAAACGATATTGAGTGGCGGTGGGCCTGATATCGTTACCTGTTCGCTTGAAATGAGTGGTTGACCTTGGCTATCGGTCACAGTGACGCCGTAGGTTCCTGCCGAAAGGTTGTTGGCAGTGAAGCTCCCACCGTCAATATTGATGACGCCTGGGCCACCAATCGGCCCACCTGCGATATTTTGCCAAGTGACTTGGTAAGGCGGAGTACCGCCGTTTACTATTGAGATAAAACTGCCATTTGTGCCGCTGGGGCAGGTCACTGGTACGGTGTTGAAATTGATGACTATGGCGGAATTTGACACACAAACCTGCCCATCAATGCCATTGAAGCCAAGCTGTGTGCCATTCGCATTTACCACTTCGATATTGTTGCCAGCTCCAATATAATCAATACCTGTGCACTCGCCGTTGCTACCGATGATGTTGAAACAGATTTGGTAAAGCACCGTGCCAGTAGGGACATTTATCCCTGTACCCGACAAACTTGCCCAAGAGAAAATCAGTGTATCCCCAAGGCTGTTGAAGCTGGTTGCAGGATTAAAATTGGGCAGCAAACCCGTGAGGTTTTGCACACCGGTATATTGTAAAATTGTTTCATCCCAAGTAAGTCCATATTGCATGGAAACAATATTTGTGAAACCACCTTCATTCGTTACGTCCAGGCAAATCATGTCCAAAGGCGCAGCTGAAACGGTCGGGACGCTCTGGGATACGTTGACACAACTGCTCATGTTTGCGTTAAATGCCCAACCACAGCTCTTGCCATCTTCAATTACGATATTGTAAAGGCCCGGCACCGGGACCTGAAATGAAACCGTTGAGCCATTGGTAGCAGGCCCGTTTAGCACTGTACCGTGAACATTTGAGTTTCCGATTAGTGTGATGGTGATATTATAGTTACTTCCATCAAATTGTGGAAGGCCGCCTGTAACGTTAAAGCTTCCCCTGCAGCCGCTGATACCGGTGTTCGTGTTGAGGTTGGAGGTATTGATTTTATTCAGGTAAACGACTGCAAATGCTTCGTTCACATTCAAATTGACACAAGGCCCTACTTCTCCCGTGATAGGGTCAGCCTCGTAAGTATTGGGAAAATTGTCTATCGTAATTGGCGCAAACCAGAGCAGTACCGGGTTGCCGCCATTGAACACATTTTGTGAAACACCAGTGTTGCTGAACATGATGTTTCCGTTGGACTGCCCACCTCCCGTTATCCACAAATCATTGATGGGAGCAGGATTGGTAATGATGCAGGGGTCAATTAAAATGGCCGTCAAATCGGGGCCAGAAATTGTGGGCTGGCAATCAAAATAGCCGTAAGTGATACCAGGAATTGTAATGGGTGCAGGGTCTCCCGTCAAGTTTGCGTTGCCATTATGAACGATGTCTATTTCATCGCCGTAGCAAAAATAAATAGTGTCCAAATCAATATCATTGCTCTGGCCGACGAAGTTGGCAAAGGAGATGGTGCCCGCAAATTGGTCAGCACAGGCCATCATTTTTTCTTGGTTTCGCAGTTTACCACCGCTTTGAAACTGGACGGGAACAGGTACTTGGGCAACCCCATTTTCCAATAAAAATAGGAGGATTATCAATGGGAAATAACGGTAAAACATTTGCTAATGATTGATTTAAAAATTACCTTTTTTCAAAAGAGGTACAAAATTAGTGGAATTAATGGTACGGGTTTTACAACACAATGGTTGCAAGTTCCTTTGGTTCACAGGTTTGGCGAATGTTGCTTTTTCAGACATCCACTCTCTTAAGGTTTCATTACTCATTTTTGTTGTTTGAACGAGTAAAGAAAACCACGGATGTCGGCTACTTATCTGATTGGTTTTGCTGGGTTGAAAATTCAAAAATTTAGTGAACCAAAAATAGGCCGCTAATGAGGCTAGAAGTAAAGAACTGACCAATTGTCTATTTTTTATGCCTTTTTCCAAACTTATTTGAGGCGTGGAAAAACCATACACTTAACGATAAAAACAAATACCAAGCCTAATCGGTCTTAAATGGCCAGATTTTGCTCGTCACAGTTTTTTACATTCCGCTATTGTGGCTCGAACGCCCAAGCCTGCTTGGTTTTCTCGCAATGAAATTCCATAAAAATGGAAGCACATCTTAGTTTATCAGAAAAAAAATGTTTCTCACGTGTCTGTTTTCAAAACTAGCAGAATCAGGCGTTCAGAGTCGTTTTTAAAAAAAAATGGCTCACGACTATTGCCCACCATTGAATGTCACAGGTTTTAGCCCTTATCTTTGCAGTGCATTACTTCTCCTTCTCCAGCAGACACGAAATTTTATTCCCTCCCGAAAGATTTTCCCCCTTTTTAGATTTTGACAGCTTACGTTATTAACCAAAACAACACAACACTTAATGAAAAGCACTATCCTGTCCTTGCTGCTCGTAGCAAGCTTTGCAATTGAATCCGCTGGAAAAGTAATTTACGTAAAACAAGATGGAACCGGTGATGGCACGAGTTGGGCCAATGCTTTTGGCAACCTGCAACAAGCCTTGAAGATTGCCAGCTTCGGCAATGAAATCTGGGTAGCAGAAGGTTCCTATCTGCCCGTTCAATGCGAGTACTGCACCATGGAGCAGCGTGAAATGACCTTCCGCATACCAAGTGGCGTGAAACTCTACGGCGGCTTCAACGGCACGGAGAACAACCTCGGCCAACGCAAATGGTTCTCCCACCCTACCAAACTCAGCGGTAAAATTGGCACCGAGGAAGACGGCGACAATTCCTTCACGGTCGTTTATTTCAAAAATGCCGATTCAGGTACATTGCTGGACGGCTTTGTAATCACAGGCGGTCAAGCAGATGCTTGGGAGCAAGTTGGCAGCCGCAACCGTTCTGGTGGTGGCATCTTCAACGATGGCTCTGGGAAGGGCGGAAGCTCAACGGTAAGCATCAAAAACTGCGTTTTTCTTGAAAATTACGCAGAGGAAGGTGGCGCAGTTTTCAATCACGGTCAGGAAGGCGAGGCAGTTATCGAGTTTGACAACTGCACATTTGTGGCAAACAAAGCCGTGAAAGGCGGCGGCGGTGTTTTCAGTAACAACGACCTCGGTCTTGGTTTTATCGAAATGAAAAAATGCAAATTCGTAAAGAATGAAGCCCCATTCGGTGGTGCAGTTTTCATTACCCAAAACGACGGCGCTGGCAAAAACCAAATCGTTTCCACCAATTTTGTGGCAAACAAAGCCACTGCCGGCAGCGTACTTTTCACACTAGCATTAGACATGAATCTGGAGCCTGATTTTTTCCTCTGCGACTACCTCAACAACGACAACAAGGATGACAATGAAGTCTTTTTTTGCCCTGAGACTTCCGTTCCGCAGCGCTTGCTGAACAAGCTTGCCGTCAATGTTTCCTCAAAACTATAATTGGTTTTGGGAGATTGGGAAAAGCCCCCAATCTCCCAAAACCAATTTTATTCTTCCCAAACCAATTCCCATTTTCCATTTTCGTAAGCCTTCATGCAGTCCATCGGCTTCCGCATCCCGCCCGTTTTACAGACTTCCTTGCAATTGGCATCATAAATGAATTCAATGCCATCGTAAGCCGCAGCGCCACTTTGCAACCAGTAATGGTCCACTCCGTTGACAGCCATTTTATGAACCAGCATCCTGCCCTGTTCGACCATGTTGGCCTTGATATTCTCCATGAGGCAGTCCGGCAATTTTTCCTTCGCTAAAAATCGGAATTCCATCATGGAAACCTTGGGTTTCGCAGCCGCCATCTCCGGTTGGTCACTGCTGAAACTGCCCTCGCCTTGTACTTTTTCCGAGCCTGGGTCATTAACAGACGGTTCAAATCGCAACTGCAACACTGAGCTTAGTTTGCCACCGTTCCATCCGAATACGAAACCACCCAAATCCCAGCCGAACCCACCAACTTGGAATTCCTTGCCGTTCAGTTGTCGAACATCCGCCATAGGCGTTCCAATTGTGATGCCTTCAGCAGTCTTCCAATCCGTACCCGTGCTGTCGCCGTAGATTCGAATAAAGGCGGGTCGCTTCGCATCCATCTCGTTGTCCCAATACACCTCCATCCGGCGGCGGGAGCTGTCAGGGTAAATGATGACGCCCTCGCCGAACATGCCCTCAGCAAGATAAACGGAGTCCACTTTGGCAGCTTTGCCATAGGCGGCGAGCACAGCTTCACGGGTACAGGCTGCTGCTGTAATCAAACCCACGTGGTCACCAGGCACTATCGTCAGGTCGATGCTTGGCTCGGCAGGCGTTTCGGGTGGTGGCGCCGGTTTTTCGCCGCAGGCGGCAAAAAACAAGGTCGCTGAAAGCAGGAAAATGGTCGTTTTTTTCATTTTGTAAACTTTTGAAACGCAGCAAAAATCCATCTTGCCGAGTCTGGTTTTGAAATAATTTCGATTTGCAAATATTAACCTTTGGCCTTGTAAACCAAGGTGTTTCCTGTGCCACCAATCATGGAGATTTCAAGGATATTGCCATCGGCTTTTACCACGGTGTAGCAAATATCATCCTGCCCATAAACTTTGATGCACGGCATTTTGGCAACCGGGTTGCAGTCCGCAAGGCAAGCTTTATGGTAGCTGAATGGCATTTTTGAAATTAGCTTCCCTTCGTAAATTTCAGCGTATTGCTTACCGAAAATGCTGATTTCGGATTTTGGGTCGGTGGTGCTGACCCATTCGCCTTCCATGCCAGCGGGCAATTCATCACCCTCCACTGCCGGAAAGGGGTTCAGGTCGTCCGTCAATTTATAGGTGCCATCCGCCCGTATATTATTGCCAAAACCGCATGTTGCGTCATCACCGGCAAGGGTTTTGGCCACTAGCTGGTCTGGTGCAAAATCCAATTGAATGGCGCATTTTCCACCATATTCCGTCGTGCTGATAGTCGCCGTGAAATCTGCATAGGTTGCCGTTCCTTCCATCACGCCTTGGTTGTACGCTGGTCCTCGGCCAACCACCGAAAGGCTGAAACGTAGCGTGTTGTCACCGTTGTCGAGTATCTGGATTTCACCCGATCCACCATCGTTCGGCAGTTCGTAGGCGTAGGTTCCCGTCACGCCCATGTCCGAACCACCTTCCGCAGCAGCGTCTCCAGCATTTGAAGTGCCGCTGATTTCTTGGATGATGGAATTTGCCCAATCTCCATACTTCGGGTCTTTCTCGTATTCTTTTGCCTTCGCAAGCACGGCGGTTTTCATCGCCGTTCTTTCTGCCTCGGGTGCAAAATCTGGGTTGTTGATTACGCTGTCCCGAAGCGTGTATATCCAACCGACATAAGTGTCTTCGCCCCTTTCGTCCGACTTGATGAACTCCTCGAAGAGCGGCTTTGGGTCTTGCAGAAAAGCGTCCTTTACAGCGACGACTTCGGGCAAACAAGGATAGGCTTGGTAGGCCATAAACTTTTGCCAAGCACCGCCGGATTCTTGTTTACAACTGAAAAAAAGGGGAAAAAGCGCCATGCACAGCGGCAAAGCCAGGTTGGAAAGTTTCTTCATGATAATTTGGCGGTGTATCAGATGTAATGCTGTGACAAAAAAAGAGACAACCGAGGCAAAGACATAACTTTGGAGTGACAAAACTCAAGAATTATGTACCTATTTTGCCCAAGTTGTCACAGCACAAAGATAAAAAAGAACGGC
>JBGSWN010000201.1:0-10557 GCA_041752395.1 Saprospiraceae bacterium
CAATGCGGCACCTTTTGAACAAAAATATCAGCACCAAACCCCAGCCATGGCTCAAAAACTGATTGATAAACCCCTGACTATCAAAGAACTACTGTTATGGAGACCACAAATATTGCCATGACTTAATCGTTCAGTATCCAATTTTCCAATCAATAAAAATTGAGTATCGGTTAATTCAGAATATTTTGAAGTGTGATTTAAAGGCATTATTGCGAAATGTCTTGCTTTACAAGCATGTGATAACTGATTTTATTCTTACTCCAATCCCTCCTCCACTTCCTCTTTCAAAACAGGCAAATGCCGTTTCAAAATCGCCCAAATGATAGCATCATCAAGGTTGTCATAAGAATGAATCAGCCGATTCCGAAAGTCCACGATTTGGCGGGCATGGCTCAATTCCAAGGCCCCTTCTTCTTTGTTGTACTTATTTACCGCCTCGCCGATGATGCCAAGCTGCCTTTCAACGGCACTTTTGGTTTTTAAGTCCGCTTGGTACTCGAAAAAACTGTTCATTCCATCGGTGAATTCTTCAATCAGGCCAATGGCTTGCAGTATGTCAGACAGGTACTTTTTCGCTTGCTCGGTCATAAATCAGTTGTTTGGTACTCTCGACGCTCTTCCGGAAGTATGGGTTTTTGATGGGCTGGTCTGTCAGTAAATCTACCTTTCGTCCAAATAGTTTTTCCAGTGCATCCCAGAGTGCCATCAGGTTTTCGCCCCGCTCAATGGGTGGCATCGGTTGCATGAAAACCATCAGGTCTAGGTCGCTGGTTTTCTTATCAAAACGGTCGGTCAGCACTGAGCCAAAAGCATACAATTTTTCAACCCCAAACCGTTCGCAGTGGTCGGCAAGTTCGTTGAAATGCTGTCGGATGATGGTTGGCAACTTCATTACAGGTTGTTTGTGCAAATATAAGTTTCCAAATCCAAAACTCCTATTTCGCTGCTGCCACTTTCGCCGCCCTCCCCGCCAACGCCTTCTTATAATCCTTCGGAAACATCTTCACGAACCTTCCCACCTCGCTTTCAAAATCGCTCAAAACAAACTTCGCCACGCTGCTGCCCGTCAGCTCGAAATGCTCTTGAATCAAGCTGCGCAATTCGGTGGCGTCCGTCTCATCCAGCGGGTCGAGGTCAATCATTTCGGGGTTGCAGTTTTGGGCGAAGTTGCCCTGGGTGTCCCAGACGTAGGCGATGCCGCCGCTCATGCCGGCTCCAAAGTTGCGGCCTGTGGCACCGAGGATGACCGCCCGGCCACCAGTCATGTACTCACAGCCATGGTCGCCGATGCCCTCCACCACCACCTTGGCGCCGGAGTTGCGGACGCAAAAACGCTCGCCCGCCATGCCCCGGATGAACGCCTCGCCAGCCGTGGCACCGTAGAATGCCACGTTGCCGATGATGCTGTTGTCCGTGGGGACAAACGTGGCCGTTTTGTCGGGATAAACGACCAGCCGTGCGCCGCTCAGCCCTTTGCCGAAATAGTCGTTGGCACCGCCCTCCAGTTCCAGCGTCACGCCTCGGGTGTTGAACGCCCCGAAGCTCTGCCCCGCCGTGCCGGTGAACTTGAAGTGAATCGTGCCGTCCGGCAACCCGTCGCCTCGGTACTTTTTCGTGATTTCATTGGATAATATCGCCCCGATGGTGCGGTCGGTGTTTAACACCGGAAACTCAGCAAAGACAGGCTTTTTTGACTCCAATGCAGGTTGCGCAGCAGCCAATAGTTTCCAATCCAACACCCCGTCAAGACCGTGGTCTTGCTCCTCCTGTTTGTACAAGCCGACGCTCGCATCGGCAGGTTCTCGGTACAGGATGGGGGACAAGTCCAATCCTTTCACTTTGAAATTATTGCCCAAATTCTCCTCCTTGACTTCCAAAAATTCGGATTGTCCTATCATTTCTTCGACCGTCCGGAAACCCAAATCCGCCATGATTTCCCGCAGTTCCTCCGTGAGGAATTTGAAGAAATTCACCACGTGGTCGGGGTCGCCAGTGAAGCGCTTGCGCAATTCCGGGTTCTGGGTCGCCACACCCACGGGGCAGGTGTTCAGGTGGCATTTCCGCATCAGGATGCAGCCCTCCACCACGAGCGCCGCCGTGGCCACGCCCCATTCCTCCGCTCCCAAAAGGGCAGCGATGGCAATGTCCCGCCCGGTTTTCATCTGCCCGTCCGCCTGCACGACCACCCGGCTTCGCAGCTTGTTTTTCACCAAGGTCTGGTGCGTTTCCGCCAAACCAAGCTCCCACGGCAGGCCCGCATGGCGGATGCTGCTCATCGGCGAAGCCCCCGTACCGCCGTCGTGCCCGCTGATGAGGATGACGTCTGCTTTTGCTTTCGCAACGCCTGCGGCAATGGTGCCCACGCCTGCTTTTGACACCAATTTCACGTTGATACGGGCGCTGCGGTTGGCGTTTTTTAGGTCAAAAATCAGCTGTGCCAAGTCCTCGATGGAGTAAATATCGTGGTGTGGCGGCGGCGAAATCAGCCCCACGCCCGGCGTCGAGTGGCGCACTTTGCCAATCCATTCGTCCACTTTGTAGCCGGGGAGTTGGCCGCCCTCGCCGGGTTTTGCGCCTTGCGCCATTTTGATTTGCAGCTCGTCGGCTTCGGTGAGGTAGAGGCTGGTGACGCCGAAGCGACCGGAGGCGACTTGTTTTATCGCGCTACGTAGGCTATCGCCTGACCGGAGATATTGGGATAATGGGATATTGGGGTGTTGGGAGTTACCGTTCTCGTTCAAATATCTCAATCTCTCAATATCCAAATACCTGTTTTCATCCTCCCCGCCCTCGCCCGTGTTGCTCTTCCCGCCGAGGCGGTTCATGGCCACGGCCAAAGTCGTGTGCGCCTCCCACGAAATGCTGCCGAAGGACATGGCGCCCGTTGCGAAGCGCTTGTAGATGTTCTCTGCCGGTTCGACTTCCTCGATGGGGATGGACGGGCGCAGTTTTTTAAACTCAAACAGGCTGCGCAACGTGACCGCCCGCTCGCTCTGTTCGTTGATGACTTTTGAGTATTTTTTGAAGGTCGGGTAGTCGCCTGTGCGGGTCGAAAGTTGCAGCAGGTGGACACTGGCAGGGTTCCACAGGTGCGTTTCGCCCTTGCGCTTCCACTGGTAAACGCCGCCGACGGGCAGGCGGTCCTGCGGGATTTCCTTTTTGCTGAAAGCAAGGAAATGCTTTGTCAGCGTTTCCCGTGCGATTTCGTCGAGGCCCATGCCGCCGATGCGGCTGGTGGCCCCGGTGAAGTATTTGTCCACCACCTCCCGGTTCAGGCCGATGATTTCAAAAATCTGCGCCCCGTGGTACGATTGCAGCGTGGAGATGCCCATTTTGCTGAAAACCTTGAGCAGGCCATCGTTCACGGCTTTGATGTAGTTGTATTCGAGTTGCCCTTCGGAAAGGTGGGTCTCGATTTTGCCGCTCCGCTTCATGTCCCGGATGCTCGAAAGGGCGAGGTAGGGATTGACGGCCGTGGCCCCAAATGCCACCAGCGCGGCGAAATGGTGCACCTCCCAGACATCACCCGCCTCGACGACCAGCCCCACCTGCCCCCGCATTCCCTTGCGGATGAGGTGGTGGTGGATGGCAGCAGTAGCGAGCAGCGACGGAATGGCGGCGTGAGCCGAGTCCACCGCCCGGTCTTGCAGCACGAGCACTTGGAAGCCGTCCTGCACGGCGTCCACGGCGTAGCGGCAGATGCGGTCGAGGGCCTTTTTCATGCTGCCCGGCTTGCCGTCGGCGCGGAAGTACATCTGGAGGGTTTTTGCCTGAAAGCTGCCGGTGTCAATGCTCCGAATCTGCTCCAACTCACTGTTTTTCAGCACGGGATGTTTCAGCGCAACGGTGTGGCAGACCTCCGGTTTTTCCTCCAGCAGGTTGCCGATGTTTCCCAAAAAAGTCGCCAGCGACATGACCATCCGCTCGCGTATCGGGTCAATCGGCGGGTTAGTCACCTGCGCAAACAACTGCCTGAAATAGCTGCTCAGGTGCTGCGGCTGGATGCTCAAAATAGCAAGCGGCACGTCGGTACCCATCGAGCCGATAGGCTCCTTGCCGTCGAGCGTCATCGGCGCCAAGATGTTTTCGAGGTCTTCGCTCGTGTAGCCGAACGTTTTCTGGTATTTGAACACCTGCGGCGGCTCCATGTCGGTAAATTGCACCCGCGGCGGTGACAAATCTTCCAATCGGATTTTATGCTTTTCGAGCCACTCGCTGTAAGGTTTTTGGGAACAAATTTCTGCTTTCAATTCCTCGTCGCTGATGATGCGGCCTTTGGATAAATCGACGACGAACATCTTCCCAGGCTGCAATCGCCCGTGCTCCTTCACCAGCTTTGGGTCAATGGGCAGCACCCCGCTTTCCGATGCCATGATGACGCGGTCATCGTGCGTGACAGTGTAACGGCTGGGGCGCAGGCCGTTGCGGTCGAGCGTGGCGCCGATGATGTTCCCGTCGGTAAACGAAATGGAGGCTGGGCCGTCCCAAGGCTCCATCATCGAGGCGTGGTACTCGTAAAATGCCTTCCGCACGGGGTCCATGCGGTCGTTGCCGTCCCAGGCTTCGGGGATGAGCATCATCATCACATGCGGCAACGAGCGCCCGGCATGGGTGAGCAGCTCAATCATGTTGTCGAGGCAGGCGGAGTCGCTGGCGTCCTCGTCCACGATGGGCAGCAGCATGTCCATTTCTTCTTTGGTGAAAAAGGGCGATTCAAAGCCTTTTTCGCTGGCCCGCAGCCAGTTGAGGTTGCCCTGCAAGGTGTTGATTTCGCCGTTGTGGGCGATGAAACGGAAGGGCTGGGCCAACTTCCAAGAAGGGAAAGTGTTCGTCGCAAAGCGGCTGTGTACCAACCCAAAGGCGCTGGCGAGGCGCTTGTTGCTGAGGTCGGGGAAATATTGGCGAACCTGCAGGCTGGTGAGTTGGCCTTTGTACACCACCGTTTTGTAAGATAGCGAGGCAATGTAGAAGCCGATTTCGTCCTTCGGAACGGTGTTCTTGGCGAGGTGCGTGGAGTAGTTGCGCAGCACGAACAGCTTCCGCTCGAACTCCTCCGGCGTGGCCACGCTGTCCGGTCGGGCAATGAAGACCTGCTCCATTTCCGGCTCGACGGAGAGGGCGGTTTCGCCAATACCCGCTGGGTTGACGGGCACTTTGCGCCAGCACAAAATCTCCAGCTCCAGCCGCTCGGCAGCGCGGGTGAAAATCTCGCGGCACTCCTCCCGCAGCCTGATTTCCTTCGGAAAAAACAGGACGCCGATGCCGTACTTACCATACGTAGGTAAGTGTACGCCGAGCTTTTGGCATTCTTCAAAAAAGAACTCGTGCGGCGTTTGGATGAGAATGCCCGCGCCATCGCCGGTGTTCTCCTCGCAGCCGCACGCGCCGCGATGTTCCATGTTCTCCAGGATGGTCAGCGCGTCGGAGACGGTTTGGTGGTTTTTGTTGCCCTTGAGGTTGGCGACAAAGCCAATGCCACAGGCGTCGTGCTCGAATTTGGAATTGTACAGACCGCTGTTTTTCATAATCAAATTTTTCGGTTCTATCTGGTAAGGTCTGCATTTCTAGTTCAACTAACGATTGTTTTTCAAATCACTCCACCTCCACCGGCTGGTTTTCCGGCCTCAAACTCCGCACCGTCTTCCCCGCCTGCCACATCTCGCTCTCCCGCATTTCGGTCAGTTCCACTTCCAGTTTTTCTCGGTAATCGGGTTGGCTGTTGGAGCTGATGGACTTGGCGGCCTCATTGCCGGAGGCAACACTGTCGTAAAGTTCGTTGAAAACGGGAAGGGTGGCATCCCGGAATTTCTTCCACCAATCCAACGCACCGCGCTGGGCGGTGGTGGAGCAGTTGGCGTACATCCAGTCCATGCCGTTCTCGGCGACGAGTGGCATGAGCGACTGCGTGAGTTCTTCCACCGTCTCGTTGAACGCCTCGCTGGGCGAGTGACCACGCTGGCGCAGCACCTCGTATTGCGCAGCGAAAATGCCCTGGATAGCGCCCATGAGCGTACCCCGCTCGCCCGTCAAATCAGAATAAACTTCTTTCTTGAAAGTGGTCTCGAACAGGTAGCCACTACCAACGGCAATGCCGAGTGCGATGGCCCGCTCCCAAGCCCGCCCAGTGGCGTCCTGGTGGATGGCGTAGCTGCTGTTCAGCCCCCGGCCTTGGAGGAACATCCGGCGCAGCGAGGTGCCAGAGCCTTTCGGTGCGACAAGGATGACGTCCACATCCGCTGGCGGAACGATGCCCGTCTGGTCGTTGTAGGTGATGCCGAAGCCGTGCGAAAAATAGAGCGCCTTGCCAGCTGTGAGGTGCTTTTTCACGGTGGGCCAGAGGGCGATTTGCGCTGCATCGCTGAGCAGATAGCATATGATGGTGCCCCGCTGGAGCGCCTCCTCGATTTCGAAAAGGGTCTCGCCCGGCACGAAGCCGTCCCGAAAGGCCTTGTCCCAGGTTTTCGAGTCCTTGCGCTGCCCGACGATGACATTGATGCCGTTGTCGAGCTGGTTGAGCGCCTGGCCGGGGCCTTGCACGCCGTAGCCGATGACGGCAACGGTTTCGTTGCGGAGGACTTCTTGTGCTTTTTCCAGCGGGAATTCTTCCCGTGTTACGACGTTTTCTACTGTGCCGCCGAAATTCAATTTTGCCATTTTAGTTGTTTTAAGTTGTTGATTGTCAATTAGTTAATTTTAGTCAGTCGTTTTCACTCCCAACATATCTTTCTTTCAGTTCTTTTGCCCAATCTGTATTTACAGTTTCTACAAGCACTTCAATGAAATCTTCCAAATGCCTTGGGCAAAAACCTGAAACATCCTCGTCAGCAGATTGCAAACACGCCATGTATTTGTCCACTCCGCTTTGGCACTGCTCATTTTTGGAAGGAAAAAGAAAAATAAAAAAGCCTTCGTCATAATCCTGCTTGGTGGCGATTGACAACAAATGGTCACGCCAGATTTGCGAAAGTGGTGGTGCTTTTAATTGCTCAATGTATTGCTGGTTGAAAAGCTGGCAACCATCGGTCAATTCAGCATATCGAAGCCTGAAATTCTTGTTTGCTTTTTCAATCGTTTCTTCTCTGAGACTCTCTGCATATTTTACCTCAATACCAATAAATCCTCTTTTTTCTCCGCTGGAATATTCTATAAAAACATCAAAGGCAGAATGGTCGGCGGTATATTTTTGATTGCCACGACCAGGTGAATATTCAAATTTTACCTCATTTACTTTTTCAACTTTGGAAGGGAAAAGTCGTTTGAAATAGCTCGTCGCCAAGACTAGGTTATCATATAATTCCCCGAATAAATTAAAGCAAAGCGGTTGTGAAGAGAGCAGGTTGTTCCAAATCCTTGGTTCGCCGATTAACCCTTTGTTCTTTCTTGCATTCACAATCTCTTGTGTGACCAGTGCACCTATTTTTTCAGTTAGGAAATTCGATTTGCTTGCTTTCGCAAAATCGGTTTCCAGGTAATTTCCGAGCTTGCCTTGCGGATAACCTTTACTTTCCCGCCATTTGCTTTGGAGCAAGCGGGCATAAGCTGAGAACTCCGTGTCAGGCGGATAATCAGCATTGTACTTTATTCTTTCTTCTTTTGATGGTCGCATATCATTCATTTTTTAAGGTTACATTGAAAAAACTTTTTCCCCTTCATTCAAAAACTCATTTTCCGCTGCCTCCTCGCTCGGCTCCATCTCCTCGAACTCCCGCAGCCGCTCGTGGAAACTGTGGCTGCCTTTGATGATGGCCACCCTTGCGCTGCGCACGAACTCAATCAGCCCATAAGGTTCGAGGGCACGTAGCAGCCCGTCCGTTTCCTCCCGGTGGCCGGTCGTCTCGAACACGGTGTAGTCCTTGCGGATGACCACCGCCCGAGCGCCGTACTCCCGCAGCAGTCGCTCGACTTTCACCTTTTCGGCAACCTCGTCGGTGGGCACTTTGTAGAGGGCCAGTTCCTGCCAGATGATTTCCTCATTGGTGCTGAAATAGACCTTCAGCACGTCCACCTGCTTCTCGATTTGGCGGGCGACCTTGCGCACCACCTCCTCCGTCTCGTACACAAGGATGTTGAAGCGGTGGATGCCCGGTATCTCGCTCGGCGAGGTGTTCAGGCTGTCAATATTGATTTTCCGCCGGGAAAACATGATGGCGATGCGGTTGAGCAGGCCGACCTGGTTCTCGGTGTAAACTGTTATGGTGAATTCTTGCTTCATTTCTTTTGGTTGATAAAAGTTGATAATGGTTGATAAAGGTTGATGGGGGCCGTGGGTTTGCGTCAGGTTATCAACCCTTATAAACCTCATAAACCCTTATCAACTCAGCCTTATCTCCGCCACTCCACACCCCTGCGGCACCATCGGGAACACGTTATTCTCCTTCCCGACCATCACCTCCAGCAGGTAGCCGCCGGGCGTATCGAGCATGGTTTGCAGCGCATTTTTCAAAAAAAACCGCTCCGAAACCCGTTGCCCGGCGATGCCGTAGGCGTCGGCGACCTTCACGTAATCCGGCGAAACCATGTCCGTGAAGGAGTAGCGGCGCTCGTGGAAAAGCTCCTGCCACTGCCGTACCATGCCGAGGAACTGGTTGTTCAAAATCACGATTTTCACCCCAACGCCGTACTGCTGGATGACGCCAAGTTCTTGGATGGTCATCTGTATGCCGCCGTCGCCGATGATGCCGACGACGGTCCGGTCGGGCTTACCGAACTTGGCCCCGATGGCCGCCGGAAGCCCGAAGCCCATCGTGCCGAGGCCGCCGCTGGTGATATTGCTGCGGGTTTGGTTGAAACGAGCGTAGCGGCAAGCCACCATCTGGTGCTGGCCCACGTCGGTGACGATGATGGCGTTGCCGCCCGTGAGTTCGTTCAGCAGGTTCACCACCTCGCCCATCGTGAGGGTGTCGCTGGTCGGGCGCAGCTCATTTTCGATGACGATGGCCTGTTCCTGCACGTCGTGCTCCCGGAATTTGGCCAGCCAGTCGTCGTGTTTTTTCGGGGAAACGAGGGCCGTGAGCATGGGCAGCGTCTCCTTACAATCGCCCCAGACGGGTACGGTGGTCTTCACGTTCTTGTCTATTTCTGCCGGGTCAATATCGAGGTGAATGACCTTGGCCTGCTTGGCATATTTGTCGAGGCGGCCCGTCACCCGGTCGTCGAAGCGCATGCCGATAGCGATGAGCACGTCGCACTGGTTGGTCAGCACGTTGGGGCCGTAGTTGCCATGCATTCCCAGCATCCCGACGTTCAGCGGGTGGTCGGTAGGAATTGTGCCAGCACCGAGAATTGTCCAAGCGGCGGGGATGCCTGATTTCTCGATGAAAGCCCGAAACTCGGCCTCGGCATTTCCCAAAATAACGCCCTGCCCGAAGAGCACGAAAGGCCGTTCCGCCGCATTGATGAGCGCCGCCGCTTCCTCCACATATTCCTTGCGGACAATGGGCTTCGGGCGGTAACTTCGGATATGCTGGCACGGCGTATAGCCCTCATAATCAAAGGTTTGCAATTGCGCATTCTTGGAAATGTCCACCAGCACAGGGCCGGGCCTGCCGCTTTTTGCGATGAAAAACGCTTTGGCCAGCACCTGCGGGATTTCCCGTGCGTCGGTCACTTGGTAGTTCCATTTCGTGACGGGCGTGGTGATGTTGATGACGTCCGTTTCCTGAAAAGCGTCCGTGCCGAGCAGATGCGCAAACACCTGCCCCGTGATGCAGACCAGCGGCGTGCTGTCAATCTGCGCATCGGCCAGCCCGGTGACGAGGTTGGTAGCGCCCGGCCCGCTCGTTGCGAAGACGACCCCCACCTTGCCGGAGGCACGGGCAAAGCCCTGCGCCGCATGGATGCCACCCTGCTCGTGCCGCACGAGGATATGCGTGAGGCGGTCGCTGTAATCGTACAGCGCATCGTAAATGGGCATGATGGCACCGCCGGGGTAGCCGAAAATGGTCTGGGTGCCTTCGGCGAGGAGGGCGTCCAAGACGGCAATCGAACCAGTTACGACAATGGTCTTGGGCTTTGCCGGGGCATCGCCATTCAACCGCTTTTCAGCTTTTGGTATTTCTATGGTTTGCTCCATTTTATTGGGCTTTTATTTTGTTCTTTTTGATGTTGGTAACTACAAGTTGCCTTTCATTTTCCGTCAGCCGCTGCCGCTTCATGATAGCACTATTTGGAGGTGGCGAGGGTGGTCCTCCAGGCATTTTATACCACATCACATTTGTGAAACAGTATTCGCTCAAAAGCATTGGTTCACCGATACAGCCAGAAACAAGGTGAATGGTTTCGTCAGTCTGTGAGAAATCGACCATTATCCTTGCCACTTGTGGATTGCCTTTCATAACTAACCCATGAAAAGCCGTTGCCTTCACGACAGCATTGGGGTATTGAATCAATGAAATCAACTCTTCCTCCGTTGCATTAGCCATTAATGCGAATAACGGGTTCAAAGTGAATTGAGCAGGATGAAAAGAGCAGAGACAAGCCTTCCAAAGACGTGCTTCAACAAACCTTTTGTCGAACGCACTTTGGAAGCTGACTGAATGCTGACCTTTTCATCCAACC
>JBGSWN010000202.1:0-19721 GCA_041752395.1 Saprospiraceae bacterium
GAAGCAGATGCCCGCCTCGTCGAGTTCGTGGCGGAGGGCATCGCCGTCGTTTTTGAAACGATAGCCGAGCGATTCCAGCACGTTGGAGGAGCCGCAGACCGAGGAGACGCCGTAGTTGCCGTGCTTGACGACCTTGCCGCCCGCACCTGCTACTACGAAGCTGGCAAGGGTCGAGATGTTGAAGGTGTTTTTGCCATCGCCGCCCGTACCGCAGAGGTCAATGGTCTGATAATCAGTTACTTCGAGTGGGATGCACAGGTCGAGCAGGGCTTGGCGGAAACCGTCTAGTTCTTCCACACTGATGCTCCGCATGAGATAGACCGTGAGGAAGGCGGCAATCTGCGCCTCGTTCACTTCGCCACGGGTGATTTCCGTGAGGGTCTCGTAGGCTTCCTCACGGGAAAGACGCTGGTGCTCGAACAGCTTGTTGAGAATCTTCTTCATGTTGTTAGCTTTTGGCTATTAGCTTTTGGCCATATCAGCAAAATGCTAACGGCCAATTGCCAACGGCTAATTAGTTATCCAGTTCTTCACCATCACCTTCCCATGCTCTGTCATTACAGATTCAGGATGAAATTGTACCCCCCGCACGTCATATTTCTTATGTGTCAAACCCATGATTTGCCCCTCCTCGTCCTCGCAGGTGAGGTCGAAGCAGTCGGGTAAGCCATTTTTGGAAACTACCCAAGAATGGTAGCGCCCGGCGGCAAAAGTTTCCGGTATTTCCCGAAAAAGCGGTTCGTCAGCCTTGCGCACGTGCATCGGCGTGGCCACCCCATGGAAGACCCTCGACAAGTTCTCTAATTGCCCGCCGAACACTTCCCCTATGGCCTGCAAGCCGAGGCAGACGCCGAAGATGCTTTTGGTCGGGGCCAGTTCCCGTATCAGGTCGCAGAGGATGCCCGATTCCTTTGGCAAGCCGGGGCCGGGTGAGAGCAGAATCTTGTCGTATTGCGCAGCCTCCGCCACCGTGATTTCGTCGTTGCGGAACACGTCGGGACGGATGCCGGACATTTCTTCCACGTATTGGACGAGGTTGTAGGTGAAGGAGTCGTAGTTGTCTAAAACGAGTATTTTCATCTGTCAATCAGTTTGAAAGTTCTTATTTTCGCAAAAAACTAGAGAAGACCATGTCCATCATCAAGCTGCCAATCAATTATCAAGGCTCCGAAGGCGAAAAAGTGCTTTACACTTTGTTCGACAGCGGTGCTTCCTTTTCTTGTATCAACGCGGACTATTTGGAAGGCCTTGAAAAGCCCGTCAAATTATTCAAGCCAAAGGAAGTTGAAACGGCAAGTGAAGGGCATTACGTGAAAATCACCCACCGTGTCACACTTGATTTCAATGTCAATGATTTGACGCTTTCGGATGAGTTTTTGGTCGTGCCGAATCTCTCCGAAGAAGCTATTTTGGGTGTTGCAACCCTTCAAAAATGGCGCATCAAGCTTGATTTTGAACACGACGAGGTCATCATTGACCCAAAAATTGCCAAGTTCATTCTCAAAGACTTAAAGTAGCCTCAAACTCCATTTTCCGCTCGTTTTACGGCTCGCCTTAATGCCCCAATCTTGTGAAACACCTCCGCCAGCTCCTTCTCCTCCACCGAATGCTTCACAACTCCTGCCCCCGCCTGATAGTGCAGCGTATTGTTTTTGCTCAAAAAACTGCGAATCAAGATGGCGTGGTTTGTCTCCCCGCTGAAAGTGAAAAAACCAACACAGCCGCCATAAAACCCCCGCCGATTAGGTTCAATACCGTCAATCAGTTGAATCGCCCGGTGCTTCGGAGCGCCCGATAAAGTGCCTGCCGGAAAGGTCTCCGCCAACAATCTTACGGGTGAAACGTCCCCTGGCAACTCGCCCGATACCTCCGACACCAAGTGGATGACATGGCTGTAAAACTGCACCTCCCGATAGGTTTCCACCTGCACATTTCGGCAAAGGCGGTTAAGGTCGTTCCTTGCCAAATCCACTAGCATGACGTGCTCTGCGTTTTCCTTGGGGTCGGCTGCAAGGGCTTCGGCGCCGAGGCGGTCGGCTTGGTCGTCACCGGAGCGGGGGAAGGTGCCAGCGATGGGGTTGATGAAGGCTTTTTTGGTGATTGGTGATTGGTGATTGGTGATTGGTTGGGCTTTGAGCCTGACCTGCGCTTCGGGGCTGGAACCGAAGATTTTATAGCCGCCGTAATCGAAATAAAACAAGTACGGCGAGGGGTTCACGCTGCGCAAAGCCCTGTAAACATTGAAATCATCGCCCTGAAACTGCTGCGAAAACTGGCGGGCCAGCACGATTTGAAACACATCGCCACGCTGGCAGTGCTGCTTGCCGAGGGTCACCATTTTTACATAAACCTCGTCGGTCATGTTCGTGGTTTCCTCGCCGATAGTGCGGAACGGGAAGTTCGGAACAGGAGCCACTTGCAACAGGTTTTCGAGTTCGGCAAGTTGGCTTTCCTCGCCGGGCAGGCTGTTTTCCAGCACCGTCATCTGCTGGTTGAAGTGGTTGATGGCCACGATAAAACGGGGCAGTTGGTAGCGGATGGTCGGGATGGCCCGCTCCGGGTTCACGGGGCTTTGCAGGTTGATTTTCTCGAAATGCTGCACGCTGTCGTAGGTGCAGTAGCCAAAGAAGCCGTTCATCTGGCGTTGCTTGGCATCCTCACTGTCGAGTTGTATTTTTTGAAAAAAATCGGTCAGTGCATTGAGCGCCTCGGCGTTGTTTTTTAAGGTAAAATGGGTGGCTGCCTCGCCCGGCATTTGCTGCGTAACCTGCTCGTTTTCAACCACAAACTCCGCCATTGGTGCCAAGCAGAGGAACGATACGCTGTTCTCGTTGCCGTGGTAATCCGAGCTTTCGAGGAGCAGGGCGCCGGGGTAGCGGTCACGCAGCCGTAGGTACAAGCTGACGGGCGTGACGGTGTCGGCGAGGAGGGTTTTGGTATGTGAACTGATGCGATGCATTGGAAATTGGTGAATTAGTAAATTGGTGAATTGGGAAAACAAAAAAGGCCTGCCGTGAAGTACGGCAGGCCTTTTTTGCAACATCAATTGTCAGCAGGACATGCGGCTATTCACAGAAACAAGGTTCCTTGAACTGCCACCACCAATTTTGTACGGTGCTGATTTGCTGAATGTTAGATGTTGAAGTCATGTTTTGATTTACGTCAAAATTTTAATCGGCCACAAAGAAACGGGGAGTGTGGGGAGAAAGTCAAGGGGATGACGGTTTTTTGACAAAAAAAACTGAATGGAAAGCGAGGAATTCCACGGCCTCATTTTTGCGAATCGCTAAAAAAGCCTTGAAAACCTTGAAAAATCAGCTTCGCCAAAGGCGAAAACAAAAGCTATTTTTGCCGCCTTAAAAAAAGCCACCGCATGAAGAACGAAACTTGGGAGCGCCTTTTTTCCGAGCCTGAACTGATGGACATGAATATTTTCCATGCCCGCTTCGACCACCTGCGCAACCCCCGCAACGGCCACGACATCCGCATCGTGACGCTGACCGGGAACGACGCCGTGAACGTTATGGCGCTCACCCCGGCGAGCAATGTGGTCATGGCCGACAATTTCCGGTTCGGCATTATGGCCTACTCGCTGGAGCTGCCCGGCGGACTCGTGGACGATGGCGAAGACCACCAAGCCGCCGCCAAACGGGAACTCCTCGAAGAGACCGGATACACAGCTCCCGATTGGTATTACCTCGGCTGCATCGCCGCCAACCCCGTTTTTATGGACAGCTACATCCATCATTATTTGGCGATTGGAGCGGAGAAAACGGACGTCCAACACCTCGATGATGCCGAGGATATTCGGGTGCGAGAGCTGCCGCTGGAGGAGTTCCGCAAGATGCTTTTCAATGGCGAATTCCAACATCCGCATACGGAATGTGGGGCGCTGCGGGGGCTGGGGAGATTGGAGCGGGGGCTTTGAAATGCAATGAAGCTGTTAAGACTTTCCTCATTTGGCTAAAAAAGTCGCTTTTCCGTCCGTCAATCAGCAATTTTTTCGGCAATAGCGATGCTATTCCCTCAAAAATTCCTGATTGCAGTACAAAAAATCACTCTTTTTTATCTCAAACAGGAAAGTCCAAACAGCTTCAATGAAAATCGCTTTTTACGAAGCATAAAATATTGACAATCAAAAATTTAAAAGTAAAAATGGAAAAAACAAAAATTACCATCAACAACAACGGCTCCATCAAAATTGATGGGGAGTTTGAAATCCTTGACCCGGCAGGCAATGCCTACGGTCTTCAAGGCCGCACCATCATCTCGCTTTGCCGCTGCGGGCATTCTGCCAACATGCCGTTTTGCGATGGGTCGCACAAAGGGCATGGCTTTGAGCACGAGCCGGTTGCGTTTGATTTGCCACCGAAAAAAGTGGCTTAATTTTCACCCAAAAAAAACGCCACGAAGGCCATGCGGCCCCGTGGCGTTTTATGTTTTTTGAAAAAAATCAATTCCTCACCAACTGCTGAACGACCACTTGGCTGCCGTTTGAGGCTGTCACTTGATAAATGCCTTTTCCGAGGCCAATCAAGGAGAGGTCGTAGCTGGTTTTACCAGTTTGCTTGTTCATTTTGAAAGTCTTCACCGTTTGGCCAATTGTGTTGATCAGGCGAAGTTCCACTGTGCCTGACCATTGGTTGTCAAGGGTGAGGGTAGTTGTTTGTCCATTTGCAGGGTTTGGAGCGAGGGTCAACATGCCGTTATTGTCCAAAAGCACCTCGTTGGCCTTGCTTGGGTTTTGGTTTTCGTAAGCACCCATATCCACTGGGCCGACACGTGGGTTGCCATCCAGGTCAAGTGTTGGCGCTCCAGCGCTTACACCTTTGTCCCTAGCTACGGCGTCGTCCAGCAGGTGGTAGTCGTCGTCGTCAGGGTTGACAAAAAGGCCGGAAATATCATTTACTTTTAAATCTTTTGGGTGGGTGAGGATGGCATCGAATGAATCGTCGTCAAAGAGATTGCCACCGTTGGAAGTGACGGTTGGCACACCAGCCTCGATAGCATAGTTTGGCAGCCCGTCTTGGGCGAAGATGTTGTTTTGAAGAACAGTGGTAGAAAATGAGACGTCTTCCGCTCCCGTCCAGTTGCTGATGGCCGCAGCATACTCACCTATGTTGTAGGCAAAGGTGGAGTTCATGATGGTAACGTCAAGGGTTGTTGAGTCCACGTTGATGGAGATTGCACCTCCCCTACCAGTTGGTGCAGTAGTACCTGCCACGGCTTCGTTGTATGTAAAAAGGCAACTGGTGATGGTCGTATTTGCATCACCGAGGTTGATGGCACCACCTTGCTCGTTGGCAGTGTTGTAATTGAAAATACTGTTGGTGATAGTCAAAGTAGCATCATTATTCGGGCCATTATCGGCAATGCTAATGGCACCGCCAACACCATCCGACACATTTCCAACAAACTCACAATCGGATATATTATAAGGTGAACTGCTGTCAGCAGCGCCACTGAAGATGGCTCCGCCATTGCCAGTTGATGAGTTTCCTACGAAACTACAGTTGTGGACATTGACAGCCGTAAGGTCATTTTGCGAAGCCAATGCGCCCCCGGATGCCGTGCCCGCAGCGCTGTTGTTCAGAAAAGTACAATCCGTGTAAGTCATGGTGCCAGCAAAGCCATTATTGACCGCCCCGCCAAGCCGTGTGCAGGTATTCGCTTCAAAATGGCAGCCTGTGACGGTGAATGTGCCGCCATAAGCCGTGAATGCTCCGCCCCAGCCACCAGATATGGCATTTTTGAAAATACAGTCCTGATAAACAACATTGTCCGTTGCTTGAATATCGTTGCGGATATGACCGCCGGAACTGACGGAATTGCTTCCATCGAAAGTACAATTGATGAGGGAATAGGAACCATTGACACATCGCATAGCGCCTCCGACCCCAAGTGGTGTGGCAGCTGAGGTATTGATGTTGTTTAAGAAAAGGCAGTTCGTCACGACAAAGTTGTCGGCATTTGTAACGTTGGGCAGTCCATCAGTGTCGTAATAAAGTGCACCAGCTCTGGGCGCCGAGTTCCCGGTTAATTCAGAATTTGACAACGTGACATTAGTGGAGTTGAGTATGAAAATTGCCGAAGCGTTCGTAGTGCCAATATTGTTTGTGTTGGCATTGAAGCTACAAGAATCCACATCTACTGTGGCTACGGCGTTCAGGTATAATGCCCCCACGCCTAGATTTCCACTGAGTTCGCTGGAAAGGATTTGAGAGTTGGCGGCTGGCGTTGCCAGATAAATTGCGCTGCCAAAGTTAGCGTAGTTGTTGTTCAAGTTACAATTACGCACTGTTACTGTGCTTTCCGCAAACACGCCGCCGCCCGTGCCAGTGGCTGTGTTGCCTCCGGCAATGGTGAAGCCGTCAATCACAGCAGCCGCCGTTTGCGCAGCAGCAACAGATACTACGTGAGCGGCATTGTCAGCCCGACCCGTAGCAAAATTGCCAGCGATGTCGTTGCCGTCAATGTCGCCGCTGAGGCGGGTCACGTTGGTGATAGGATTGCGCTGGCCGAGGCTGGTTTCCGTGCCTACAAAGCCGCCGTAGATGGAAACGCCACCCGGTACAGTAAAAGAAGCACTTGCCGAGGATGGCTTGTAGGTGCCCGCTGCCACCCAAACTGCACCTGAAGTCGTATTCGTCAATGCAGTTTGAAGGCTCGTGTAGGCATTCGCCCAAGAGCTGCCATTGTTGGTGCCGCTGGCGTCGGACTTTACATAAACCTGTGCGGACAGGCTCATGCTCAAGGCTAGCAGCAAGGAAAAGGAAAGGTAAATTTTCTTCATAATGACTGTTTTTGTTTTTGAAAAAATTAAATCTTGAATTTGGTGGAAAAGGTAAGGCAAAGCTTTTGGGTTATTTAGCTAATGGATTGCAAAAAGCGGATATTTGCTTTCTAGCTATTTGGCGTTGTTGGTCAGTTTGGGGTCTTGAAAATGAAACGCCCCTGCTCTTATAGCGAAAGCAGGGGCGTCCAATCATTTATTAGAAATATGGTGGAAGTATAAAATTATACTGTCGCCAATTTTCCATTCGCCGGTGCCCGCATTTCCATTTCACCCAAGTTCGTTGCGCCAATGAAACGGTTGCGGTCAGCGGAATTTATGTTTTTACGGCAAACAATTTGGTAAGCCGTGGAGCCACCTTGGCGGGCAGTATATACCGACCAGCCGAGGAATATGTTATAAATCCGGTAAACCCGCTCACCATATTTCTCCAATACTTTTTCTTTGTTGCGCTGCCAGTTGTCATACCAGTAATGGATGGTTTTTCCATAATGGATGCCAATGTTTTCAACGCTGTGCACTTCAAAGCCGACTTTTTCGATGCGCCTTAAATCCCAGTTTAATGGCATACTTGCATCGGCACCAGCGAAGATATGCTCGCTCATGAAAAGGCCCCATACGAGCTCTTCCCGATCTTTTTTCTGGAACAAGCTGCTCCGCTCACGCAAGCCAGCTATTTGCAGATAAAACAAGCCATCATCTTTCAGCAAATCGTATATCTGCCCCATGAACTTCTTGAAATACTTGATGCCCACGTGCTCCGCCATTTCCAAGCAAGTGATTTTGTCATACTTCTTGTCTTTGGGTATATCCCGATAATCCATGCGCCATATACGGGCTTTATCTTTTACGCCATTTTCTTCTATCTGGCGCATTCCCCAGTCTGCGCCGGCTTGGGCGATGGTGACGCCAGTCGCATCCACGCCATAGTTTTTAGCCAAGTGCATGACCAAGGTACCCCATCCGCAGCCAATGTCCAATAACGATTCGCCTTTTTTTAACTGCATTTTGCGGGCGATAATGTCCATTTTATTATCCTGCGCCTGCTCCAATGATTCGTCATGTTCATTGAAATAACAAGAAGTATAAATCATCCTTGGGCCGAGAAACCAGTTGAACAAATCATTCTTATTGTCATAATGGCTGCGCACGATGCGCTCATCCTGTTTTTTGGAGTGTATGACCACTTCTGGTATCATCCGGGAAAAGAAGAAATTATAATGGTGCCAGATATATTCATACGTGAATAAATCTTCCTTATGTTTGAGCAATTCCATTAAATCGCAATTAATGTCAATTCGCCCCTCGATGTAATCATTGATAAAATGCCCTGCGGCGACAGTGTCTTTACTGTACCTACCAGCCACATTTCCTTTTTTTACTTCGATAAAATCGGATACTTTCATAATGCTGTTTTTTTTGTTTTTAATTACCCATTCGCTCTTCGTTTTTGTCGCTAGTACCGGATGGGTTTTTCCTTTTTGACGAACGAAGGTAGATAAATTCTGAAATGCGCTTCCTTTCTGCTCACAATTTCACCAAAAACTCCGTCAAATTTGTGCCCGCATCCAAGTCGAGCCTGCGCCGCAAGCGATAGCGGCTGGCCTCCACGCCCCGCACCGAGATGTTCATCAGGGCGGCGATTTCTTTGGTGGAAAGATTCATGCGGAGGTAGGCGCAGAGCTTGAAATCATTGGGGCTGAGCTGCGGGTACTGCTCCGCAATGCGTATCAGGAAATCGCTGTGAACATGGTCGAAATTCCTCGAAAACTGCTCCCAATCCTCGTCCAAGCTGGCATCTTTCTCCGTCATTCGGATGATGCGCCCGATTTCCTTTTTCAAATCTGGCTCCGTTTTTACTTGCTTTTCCAGCTTTTGCAGCGCCGCTTGAATGGTGTTCAGTATCTCGCTTTTTTGCACCAAGTGCATCGTCGCAGTGGCCAGTTCTTGGTTTTTGTACAGCACCTCTGCCTCCAATTTTTCATTCTCCAAGCGGTTGATGGCCTCTTCTGATTGCTTTGCTTTCAATTGGTGTTCCTCCTCCCGCTGGTGATGGCTTTCCTGAAGGTCACGCCGCTCCTGCTCGAACCGCCGCCGCTGGCCGTAGAGCGCACCACCAATTAAAGCCAACAAAAGTAGGCCGTAAACAGCCAGCGCCGCCGTGCTCGCATACCACGGCGGACTTATTTCAAAAGCGTAGGAAAGCACCTCGCTCTCCACCCCGTGGCGGTTTCGTGCTTTCAGATGGAATGTATATTTCCCGGGACGTAAGTTGTTGAAAATCAAGCTATTCTCTCCGCTCCAACCCGACCAGCCAGCCTTTGCGCCTTCCAGAAAATGGGCGTAGCTCACCGTGCCTTCCCCTTTAAAATCTGTGGCTGAAAACACGAATCGCAAACTGTTTTGGTCACTGCTGAGCAGCGGCGTGGCGTATTTTTTTTCCTTCGTAAAATGCCCACCGAACAACAGGCTGTCACCATCGCTGCCCAACCGCACTTCGTGCAGCACGACCTGAATGTTCGAATCACGGGCCGCATAGCCGCTTGGGTCAAAATGGATGAATCCTTGCTCCGTGGCGAAAAAAACGTTGTGTGCATCCAGTGGCAGCACGAACTCAAAGCCCCCCACCAGCTTGCCGGACAGCTCAGGGATGGGCATCCGTTCCACTTTTTTATCAAGCGCATTGTCCTTGACCAACAGCACGCCAACCTCGTCATCGGCAGCATACCAGATATTGCCAGTGATGTCTTGTCGTAGGTATTTGACCCTCGTATTTGCCCCAAAAATCTGGTTGAAATTCTCGTGCGAGACGAGCCGTTGCTGTTTTTCGTCAAACTTGAAAACGCCTTTTTCGCCCGTAAAAACAAGGTCGTCGCCGAGCTTGAAAACGTAGTTGTTGAGGTCGGAGGGGAGCCCGTTTTTTGCCCCAAAAAATTCGACGCCGACCGTTTTTTCGGCGAAATCAGGCTTTAGTTGATACACCCCACGGTAGGGGTGGCTCATCCAAACATGGCCCTGCCCGTCTTTTTCCAGCACCCGGCTGCTTTCTGCAAACCCATTGAGCGTAGCGCCAAAACTCCAGTGTTCATTGGTTTTTTTGAAAAAAGCAAGGCCGTTGTAATGGCCAGCGAGTGCCGTTTGTTCGTCCAAACGGAGGAGTTTCCAAATGCCCGGAAGTTCGGTGAGCCGTTGGGCACTGAGGCCGAGCACGTTGAAAGCGCCTTCATGCTGTCCCAGCAGCAGCTCGTTGTCGAGCGTATTCAGGCTCCAGACTTGCCCCTCCGAGCGGCTCACCAATTTGAAATCACGGTTTTCCTTCGGCAAATAATAGGTTTTCCAGTCGAGTGCGTACAGCCCAGTGTTGGTGCCGAAATAAATTTTTCCCTTGAAAACCTGTGCGGCGTAGCCCGTCCCTTCCAGTTCGCCATCCGGGAAAATGGTCGAAAACGGGGAGTTTATGTCCACGAGGTCAATGCCGTTGTCGAGGCCGAGCCAGAGGAGGCCGGCTGGGTCGGTGGCGAGGCTGAGCACGGTGTTGTTTAGGAGGCCGTCTTTTTTGGTCAAATGGTGGAAAATCCGCCGTTGTCGGTCCAGCACCACGAGGCCGTTGACGGAGGTGCCCAGGGCAATTTTTCCATCTGGCAACAGCCCGGCGCAGTAAATCCGGCTTTCATTCAGAAAGGCATCTTCGGGCGTTTGCCAAGGGCCGAAATTGCCGTTTGCGAAGTAGAAAATACTATTTTTTACCGTAGTAACCAATTGAGTGTCAGCCTGATAGGGTAAAATGGCCGTGATGATGGCATCCTGAAAGACAGCGGGCTTTTCGAATTCCTGAAAACCGGTTTTTTCAAAAACATGGAGCTTCAAATCGGCATCTTGCACCAGCACTTTCCCATCAAAAAGCCCCATGAACTGAGTGGCCTTGCCGGGCAGCGGCGCAGTGAATTTGCCTCCAGAAAGCAGCAATATTTGGTTGTTGCACCGAAAAAAAACGCCTTCGCTGCGCACGAGGATGTCCCACACGTCGCCGAAGTTTTGGTTGCTCTCTGGCAACAATGGTTTGAGGGAATGATAGGCCAGTTGGCCTCGCTCATCGGGCGAGAAGTACCCGATATCGCCCTGCCCGCCGACGTAGATACGCCCGTCGGCGCCCATTTGGACGGAGCGGGTGATGGTGCCGTTACCCAGTGGGTGCAGTCGCCAGTGGGTGCCATCAAATTCCAGCAAGCCGTTGTTGTTGGCGAAGTACATGACGCCTTGGCGGTCGTGGGCAATATCCCAGTTTTGCGTACCGGCGTGATAGGCTTTTTTGGAAAAATTGCGGATGGGCGGTGTGCCCAGGTTCAAATTTTGGGCTGCTAGGAATTGGGGCAAAATGACAAGACACAGCAAGAGGAATCGCAATCCAAGCGAGCAGGTAGGGTAGTTGATATGTGTTTGAGGCTTGCCCAAAGTTTTTAAACTAAAATGCAACGACGAAAGTAGTCAAAAAATAGTGTTGCCGTAGTGTTGCCGTAGTGACATATTGCCATGAGCTAGTATTTACGGTAAATTTTATGCTTGTGTAGTAGTGATACGGTAGTAGTATATTCTTTCGTGTTGTAGTGCTGACGCTACATTTGCTAACCTGCCGCTGGTTTTGATTTGTCAAAAAAATTGCAAACAGCGGTTGCAGTATTTGTTCTTCACACCAAAGGTAGAACAGTGTTGCAGGTTGGTGAAAAAAGTATATTTCGTACATTTTTGAACTACTTGTTGAATGCTGCAAACCTTGGTTTTTGAACGAAGCGAACCATTTTTTTTCACTAATTTTAAATGTTAATCATGAAACAAACTTTACTTTTCATTACAACTTTCCTTTTGTGTGGGGCGCTCCAGTCCCAGACTACTGTTCTCGATTTTGAGACACCTGGAACGACCACTACCTACCAGTATTTTGGTAGCAGTATTGACGGTACTGTGAACAACATCATTGCAAACCCGCACGCTTCCGGCATCAACACCAGTAGTATGGTTGCCGAGCACGTCAAGCCTGCTGGCGCTGAAGTCTGGGCGGGCGCTTTCCCCAACCCTGGCCTTACCGTACCTGTGGATATGGCGGCAAACGGCAAAGTTTGCATGAAAGTCTGGTTCCCAACTGCTGGCAACGTGGGCATCAAGCTGGAGAACAGCGCTACCACTGGCAACTGGATACGCACAGTGGATGTCACAGAAACCCAAACTTGGGTGGAGGTTTGCGTGGATGCTTCCCAGCCATCCATTGAAATGCCTATTGACCCCGCTGCTGGCAATGTCTTCACCACTGTTACTTTATTTTTCAACTTTGGCGTCTCGCCCACTGCCGATGTCACCTACTTCTGGGATGACCTCGTTTTGAAAAGTACCACTGGCACCGACGAGCTTGCTTTTGACCTGCAACTGTTCGCTATCTCGCCCACTGTTGCCGATGATTTCACTACGCTGAATTTCAACGAAAACCTCACTGATGAGAAGCAGGTTACCGTTTTCAGTACTACGGGTGCATTGCTCGAAACAGCTAAAATTGCCAGTAACGTCAATACTTACCGCCTGCAAACCGGCCAATTGGCCGCAGGCATCTACCTCGTGTACGTGCAAGCTGGCAACCGCATTGCTACGCAAAAATTTGTGAAACAATAAGGTTTTTAGCCCGCAGATAGCGCTGATTTACGCAGATTTGGAGTTGGCATATTTTCAAAAATAGTCAAGCTTGGAAACCCAATTTATCTGCGAAAATCTGCGCAATCTGTGGGCGAAAACTCAATCTCACAGACCTTCCAATCTAATTCTTCATGAAAATTATCTTCAAAATATTCGCCTTACTCCTCCTTTCCACGGTCGCATTTTCACAAAAAACGGTGCGTGGAAAAATCACGGATGCTGCCAACGGCGAGGCGCTCATTGGTGCCACTGTTGTCGCCAAAGGCACTTCCAACGGAACGGTCACAGACATTGATGGTAGCTACGAACTGCGCCTTGAAAATGGCCAAAACACCTTGGTTTTCAGCTTCACGGGTTTCCTTGAAACGAGCATCAACGTGGATGGCCGCAGCGAAATAAATGTGCAATTGGAGCAAAATGCTACCCAATTGGACGAGGTCGTTGTGGTCGGTTACGGCGTTCAAAAAAAGAGCGTGGTCACTGGCTCTATCTCAAAAGTGAGCGCCGAGACCCTCAAGGATATGCCCGTCACCCGTCTCGAACAGAGCTTGCAAGGCCGCACCTCTGGCGTGCGGGTGACATCTAGCTCGGGTCAGCCAGGTGCTGGCGCAACGGTGCGGGTTCGTGGAACTACGAGTATTTCTGGTTCAGACCCCCTTTACGTCGTGGACGGTGTGCCCATCGAAGGCGGCATTGACTACCTCAACCAAAACGACATTGAATCCATTGAAGTGCTGAAAGATGCAGCATCGGCAGCCATTTACGGCGCCCGTTCCGCCAATGGCGTCATCATTGTGACCACCAAACAGGGCCGCTCCGGCTCTATGGAAGTCAACTACAGCGGCTACTACGGCGTGCAAAATCCTTGGCGAAAACTCACGCTGTTGAACGCCACCGAGTACGCCACTTTGATGAACGAAGCCTCTGCCGCCGCAGGCCAAGGCATCGTTTACGACGACCCGCAATCGCTTGGCAAGGGCACGGACTGGCAAGAAGCCATTTTCAACGAAAATGCCCCTATCCAGAACCATGAACTCAGTCTTTCCAGCGGCAATGACCGCTCCACCTATTACACTTCGTTCGGCTATTTTGACCAAGAAGGCATCGTGGGGAACAAGGACGACAGCCGCTACAAGCGCTTCTCCGTCCGCCTCAACACGAATCACAAACTGACGAAAAGACTGACCTTTGGAAACACGATGGGCTACACGAGGGTCGTGTCGAGCGGCGTTGCGGAGAACACGGAATTTGGTTCACCGCTGGGCCGGGCCATCAACCTCGACCCCATCACACCGCTTTACGAAGACGACCCTACCGTGCTGTCGCAGCCTCGTTACGCCAATAATTTTGATGCGCTGGTGCGGAACGGTCAGGGCAGGATTTACGGCATTTCCGAAATCATCACCTCCGAAATCCTGAACCCCGTGGCGGCGCTGGAAGTGGCGCAGAGCAAAGGCTACGCCGACAAGTTCGTCGGGTCGGTTTTTGGAGAGTGGGAAATTGTGAAGGGCTTGAAATTCCGCTCAAACATCGGCACCGACCTCGCATTTTTTGGGGGAGAAGGCTTCACGCCGGTTTACTACCTGAACGCCACGAACCAAGCACTCATCACCAATTACAACCGCAGCTTGGCGAGGGGTTTGGTTTGGAACTGGGAAAATACACTTAACTACGATTTCACCACGGGACGGCACCAGGTAACGCTGCTTGCCGGAACGGCGGCCAAGAAATCCAACGGGCAGTTCCAAGGCGGTAATATCACGGATATCCCCGTGACGAGGTTGGAAGATGCTTCCCTGCTTTTCTCCACTGACCCTGCCAGCCAGACTTTTTATGGTTACGAATACGAGAACACGTTGTCCAGCTATTTCGGGCGGGTGAACTACAATTTTGCTTCGAAATACCTGCTCACGGCGCTGCTCCGGGTGGACGGCTCTTCCCGGTTTGGTTCGAACAACAAATACGGCACTTTCCCTTCCATCTCGGTGGGTTGGGTGCTGACGGAGGAGGACTTTTTTCCTAAAAATAATGCAATTAATTTCTTCAAAATCAGGGGCTCCTACGGCGTAAACGGCAGCGACCGAATCGGCGATTTCCGCTACGTCTCGACCGTGGGCGGCGGCAGGAGCTACACCTTCGGCAACGGCAACGAACTCATCAACGGCGTCAGCCCGAACGCCATCGCCAACCCCGACCTGCGCTGGGAGGAGACGACGCAGACGAATTTTGGTTTCGATGCGAAAATCTTCAAAGGCGTTGGCGTGACCTTTGATTATTTCAAGAAAACCACGACTGGGATGCTGCTGAACGTGGTGGTGCCCGCCTACGTCGGCAACGCTGGCCCTGTCGGTAATATCGCTTCCTTGGAAAACAAGGGCTACGAGTTGGAACTCACCTACGGCAAGAATTTCGGAGGTTTGGGCTTTGATTTTTCAGGTAATATTTCCTATGTCAAAAACAAGATACTCGACCTTGGCGACGACAAAACCTTCCTGCCGGGCAACCAGCGTTTTGGCCCACAGGGCATCGAACTGACCCGCACGATTGAGGGCTACGCCTACGAATCGTTTTTCGGTTATAGAACGAATGGCTTGTTCCAAAATCAGTCGGACGTAGCGGCCTACACCAACGGCGATGGCCAGCTCCTTCAGCCAAATGCACAGCCAGGCGACATCCGTTTTGTGGACGTGAACGGTGACGGTATCCTCAACGAGGACGACCGCACCATCATCGGCGACCCGACGCCGAACTGGACTTATGGCCTTAATTTGAGCTTAAAATACAAGGGTTTCGATGTGCTGTTTTTCGGCCAAGGGGTTTTCGGGAACGACGTGTACAACGCCACCCGCCGCTTCGATTTGCCGAAGGCGAACTTCACTTCCGACGCACTGGGCCGCTGGACGGGCGAGGGCACTTCGACCTATTTCCCCCGTTTGACGCTCAACGATGGCGACCCTTCCACCAGCAACCAGAACCTGACCCGTAGCTCCGATTTTTGGATTCAAAACGGCGCATTTTTCAGGATAAAAACCCTGCAACTGGGCTACAACCTGCCGACTGCCGCCGCCAATAAAATAGGTATGAAAAGGGCGAGGATCTACGTTTCTGCGAACAACCTCTGGACACTCACCGACTACAAGGGCTTCGACCCGGAAGTGGGTGCTGGCGGCGGCGTGGACAAAGGGATCTACCCGCAGCCGAGGTTTTACCTGATGGGCGTGAACGTGACTTTTGGAAAATGATTCAGGAGGTTTTCCTCCCGCAGATTTCGCAGAATTCCGCAGATTTAGATTTGACAAATTTTAGAAATTTGTCAAATCGCCAAGCCAAGTTTATCTGCGAAAATCAGCGAAATCTGCGGGAGACCAACAAAAATTAAAACATGAAAAAGCAATTCTTTTCAAAAAATATCTTGGTACTGGCCGCATTGCTGATGGCTACTTCCTGTAAAAAAGACTTCCTCGAACTGAAGCCGAAGGGCACGGCGTTGGAGACCAATTTTTACAAAACAGAAGTCGAAATCTTTCAGGGCCTCGTGGCAACTTACGATGTGCTGGGCTGGGAAGGTACCGACGGCTGGAACATGCAGCTCGGCCTCCTCAATGCCGCTTCCGATGACTGTTTCGCTGGCGGCAGCGATGCCTCCGACCAACCAAACTGGGTGGCTTGGGACAATTTTTCCTTGAACCCACTACTCGGCCCACAGATGGGGCTTTGGCGGAAATACTACACGGGCATCTATCGGGCAAACTTGATTTTGCAGAAAATAGAGGAAGCGCCGAGCCTTTCTCCTGCCTTCAAGGCGAGGACGGTTGCGGAGCTGAAATTCCTGCGTGGTTGGTTCTATTTTGACCTTGTTCGGTTTTTTGGGAACGTGCCGCTTTTCACCAAAACCATCTCCGTGGATGATATTTATTCCGTGAAACAGGCCAGCCCGGCGGATGTGTATGCGCAAATCGAGAAGGACTTGACCGAGGCGAAAAACACCCCCGAACTGCCCGAAACCGTGCCGCCTTCCGAACTTGGCCGCATCACGCACGGTGCGGCGGCAGCGCTGCTGGGCAAGGTGATTTTGTTCCAAAACGACAACGGTCGGATGCTCGAAGCAGCCGCCAATTTCGAAGAAGTCATCAACTCCGGCAACTACTTCCTGACGACCAATTTCGGCGATATTTTCAAACAGGAAAACGAGTTCGGCCCCGAATCGGTTTTTGAAATTCAGTATGCCAGCAACCGCCCCGGCGACTACGGCTGCTGCTTTGCTTCTGGGCCCGTCAACAATTCCACCGAAGGCAATTACAATATCCAGTTTTTCGGGATGCGGGACTTTTCCGGCCCAGTGTATGCGCCGGGTTGGAGCTTCTGCCCCGTGACGCCGGAACTGGTGACTTTCATGCAGGGCGACCCCCGTTTTCAGCACACCATCGTGGATGGAAATGCGCTGAAACAAAACGGTGCGTCGTATGGCACGGGCTACCAGAACACCGATTATTTCATCAAAAAATATGCACCCATCGCTACCAATATGGCCACCGACGGCGAATCGGCGCTGGGCTGGGGGCAAAATATCCGGGCCATCCGCTATGCTGATGTGTTGCTCTTGGCCGCCGAGGCCATTGCACGTGGCGGCGGAAATGAGGCAACGGCCCGTCAATATTTGAACCAGGTGCGTACACGGGTAGCTTTGCAGCCCTATACCGGCACCACGACTGGACAGGCGCTCTTGAATGCCATTTACATGGAGCGCCGCCTCGAATTGGCGACGGAAGGCCAACGCTTCTGGGACTTGGTGCGCACAGGTGGTGCGAGCGAGGCTTTGCCGGGATTTGTGTCGGGGGTGAACGAATTCCTTCCCATCCCACAGCAGGAAATCGAACTATCGCAGGGTGCGCTGGTTCAGAACAATGGATATTAGTTTTATCCTCCCGCAGATTTCGCAGATTATATTTTAATAAAATTTGGGTAAATCTGCGAAATATGCGGGAGAAAAATTCAAAATCATGAAAAATTCAATTCTCCTTTTTCTCTTCGCAATGGCCTGTTTTTTCGCGGCCTGTGACCCACAGCAAGACGATAAAATTGACATCGGGCTGCCACCGGCGAATGTCAGTTTCAGCATCGAGCAGGGCAGTGAACCGAACACGTATATTTTCAAAAACACGACCGATGGCGCCTTCCTTTTTGCTTGGGAATTCAATGGTGAAAAAGCGACTGGCGAGTCGGTGGAGGCCTATTTTCCAACCAAAGGCAGTTTCGATATTGTACTGACTGCCTTCGCAAAAGGTGGTTTTGCCACAGGCACGCAGGTGCTCAATGTGCCGGAAGACGCTCCAATTAATTGCAATACTGACCCCGTTCTGGAGTTCCTGAGCAATTGCGACCAAAAGACTTGGAAACTCAAACCCGATGCAGGTGCGCTTTGGGTCGGTCCCGCCAATGCTAGCCAAACTTGGTGGGAAAATCCGTTGGCGGATGTAGCCGTCCGCCCGTGCGCCTTCAATGATGAATGGACGTTCACGAAGGACGGTGCGATGATATACGACACTAAAAGCGATATGTGGGCCGAAGATTATATGGGCTTCAATTTCGAGTGCATTGATGAGTCGCAACTTTCCACTGCCCTTGCCGCTTGGGGATCCGGCACGCACGGTTTTTCGATACTACCGGGTGCAGTGCCACAACTGAAAGTGACCGGTTTGGGTGCGTATATTGGACTCCCAAAAGCTGCCAATGGCGCCGAGGTAAATATGCCACAGTCGGCTGTGACGTATGATATTTCAAAAATGGAACAAACAGCCAATGGCGATTTGTTGGAAATAAAGGTAAATTTTGGCCCAGGTATTTGGCGCTTCACCCTTATTTCAAACTAAAACAGTTTCTAAGCAGCCAACCAAGCGTCGAGCTTTTTATCTTTGAAAAAATCAATCAATCATGCAAAATATTCTTCAAACAACATTCTTGCTTTCATTCTTGCTGATTACCGCTTGCGGCAGCAAAAATGACGAAGACAACAACCCTGTATTGCCACAGCTCAGTGCTAGTGCGGTAAGCAAATTTGAGGGCAACGATGCCAATAGTTTTGAGTTCAAGGTTCGGCTTTCGGTGGCAAGCACGAAGGTGGTGACAGTGGATTTTGGCACGAGCGACAAATCTGCCAAGGCAGGAGTTGACTATGTGGCAAGCTCTGGTAGCCTCAGTTTTGCCGCAGGCGAAACCGAAAAAACAGTGTCTGTGCCCATCGTGACGGATGAGGTGGGGGAGGGCGACGAAGAGTTCGAATTCCTGCTTTCCAACCCAACAAATGCAGTGATTACAGGCGGTTCTGTGCTGGGTACCATCCGTAACGATGATGGTGCCATTGTTGGCGGTGACGATGGCTATATTTCGCCGCTAAGCTATGCTGGCTACAGCTTGGTTTGGCAGGATGAGTTTAATGGTACGCAGATTGACCCTGCCAATTGGGTGCATGAAACGGGGCCAAACTGGTTTAATAATGAATTGCAAAACTATACCAATAGGCCAGTAAATTCTTATGTTTCGGATGGCAAACTGGTCATTGTGGCAAAAAAAGAAAACCTCGAAGGAAGGGAATATACTTCTGCCCGCATGATAACGAAAGGCTTAAAAGAATTCAGGTATGGCCGTATTGACCTCCGTGCAAAACTGCCTACCGGCCAAGGAATATGGCCGGCTTTGTGGATGCTCGGCAATAATATCACAACGGTCAGTTGGCCCGAATGTGGTGAGATTGACATCATGGAAATGATTGGCAAAGAACCTTCAACGCTGTATGGAACTATACATTGGGGCAATAATGGCAGCCATGCCGATTTTGGCGGTTCAACGAACTTGGCCAATGGTATTTTTGCGGATAAATACCATGTGTTTTCCATTATTTGGAACAACCAAGAAATCAAGTGGCTGTTGGATGATGTCCAGTTCCATGTGGCGGATATTACAGCGGCAGGTATGTCTGAATTCCACAATGATTTTTTCCTGATATTCAATGTGGCTGTGGGCGGCAATTGGCCTGGAAACCCTGATGCTACCACTGTTTTTCCGCAACAAATGCAGGTGGATTATGTGCGGGTGTTTCAATAGTGTATATACAATAGTCCGTGCAGTTTAAGCCCGGAAATTTGGTGAATTAAAAAAGGTCGTGAAGTTTTGCGTTGCGACACCAAAACTCACGACCTATGGACAGTACCCAATGGATACTGGCGTCAATATTCGAAAGAATGGACGGCGC
>JBGSWN010000203.1:0-3520 GCA_041752395.1 Saprospiraceae bacterium
CTCTCTATAATGCCCGTCCACATTCGAGTTCCGTTTCCAATAATCCAGCTTGATAGTCTTGATTTTGGTGGCTTTGGAGGTCAGCTTTTTGGCCTTCTCGCCCCAGCCGTCCACGTAGGTTTCCTCCCAGCCCTCGATGGGGTAGGGGAAAGCATTGCCGTAGCGGATGGTCAGTTCCCGGTCGAGTTCGGGGTAGCGGACGGAGTAGGCGGTGGTGCCGTCGCCGAGGTCTTTTTTCGTGAAAATGGCCTTGTACGGCTTCAGCTCCTTGTGAATCAAGCGGGTGTAAAACAGGGCGGGAATGGCTTCCTGCTCGCCCGTGGGCAGCAGTTCGGGGTTCAGGCGGATTTTCGCCCAAAGCTCGTCCTCCAACCATGTTTGTTTCAACGTGAAATCCTGGTCGCCCTCGCTCTCGAAATAGCTGCGGGTCTCCACCTTGTACTTGCCGCCCCGGTTGTTGATTTGGGCGAAAACATGGCCGCACCACTCCTGCACGGTGGTGGTCACCTTGGTGGCATGTGCCTTGGTATCGTCAACGGGCACAAAGCTGGAATTGAGCATGGAGTAAGGATAAATTCCCGTGGCGAACTTTTTCTCCATGTTTAGTTTCAGCACCGAGTAGTCGCCCTTGCCGGGGTTGTCGGCCTTCACTTGTTTCTTTTTAGAAAAATGCTCCGTGACGAATACCAGCACCGCCTCGCCGTTGCGAAGCTCGCCATACCTCGCCTGTTCGAGTTGATAGCTGGTCAGTTCGGCTTCGTTGTTGTACCAGTAATCGTGGAATTCCTTGGGCCTACTTTCAGCGGCGTCCTTTGTGGTTAAATTGGTATAGGAATAAGCCATGGCAATAGCAACGGCGATTCCGGTTATCAATAAAAACTTAAATTTCATGTTGAACAGTTTTATGAAGGTGATCCTTTTGAAGCGGGTATCACCGTTGTTGCGATTAGTGGTGCCTGTATTCATTTCCTGACAGCGTTTCACAAAAAAAATGGTTAGGCCACTCAGAAAACTACCTGCCAAACCTATCAAGTTGGACTTTGTTTCAAAAATTTCTACGGTTCGCTGTCAGGAATTAGACGCCGTAACTACTACTGCCTAGTCCATCAAGCACCAATTATCAATGAATCACATTTTCCATTTTTCTTCTGCCATTTTTCTCCTCACTTCCTGCTTTCCGTCGGTCAAGGTTGCATGGCTTTTCACCGACCAAGAATTCAGCGACATGGCCGAACAAATGTCGAAAGGCCCTGTCGAGGACATCACCATCAAGGAATTGAAACAGGGAGACTTAGCAAATATCGTACTGCTCGACACCCGTGAACGAAATGAGTACGATGTCAGTCACCTCGCCAATGCCCGCTGGGTGGGCTTCGACGAGTTTGATTTGTCCAGTGTCGCTGACCTGCCCAAAGACGCCAACATCGTTACCTACTGCTCGGTCGGCTACCGCAGCGAGCGCATCGGCGAGAAGCTGCAAAAGGCTGGTTTTCAAAATGTTGCAAACCTGAAAGGCGGCATTTTCGATTGGGTGAACCAGGGCAACCCCGTAGTGGATGGGCAAGGGCTACCCGTGCAGCAGGTACATGGCTTCAACGAGAAATGGGGAAAATGGGTGAAGCGGGGCAGGGTGGTGTATTGAAACGAAAAACGGGATAAATGAAGAAAGCATTGCTGCTATTGTTATTGCTGGCTTTAGTACAACTTTTAACAGCACAGGAATCAAAGGCAGGTTTCGACTTTACCGGACAGGTCAGTTCGTTATTTGGAAAAGAATCAGTTACGCTGACCTTTGGAGGGCCAGGTATATCCTTTTCCGGCAGCAACTTGGAATTTAGTGCCCGTTTCTTGCCCTCTCTTCGATATGGGTTCAAGGCAAATTTTGCAAAGCCCAATGAGTCTATGAGGACCGTACTTGGCTTCGGTGCACAGGTCCGCTACAAAAAGCTACTGGCCACTCTTCCGGCATTTTATTTTTTTCAAAACCATTGGGAATTTACCGCCGGGGTGGGGGTGTTCTTGCCTGTTGGAGGAATAAACAGGAAAAAATGATAGCACCTACTCTTGTCCACCCCCGGACATCTTCCCCAATATCTCCACCCCGCCACTCAACCGCAAAACCCCTTAGTGGTGTTTGTTCTCAGCCTTGACTAACCGACGCCTATTTTATTTCATTAAAAATCTAATCAAAAATGAGCACACCATTTAAAGCAACTTTGCCTCCGCAGGGGCTTGATTCCACCGACGAAAAAGCGGTAGCACTATTGGAAGCCGCCAAGAAGAACATGGGTATGATTCCGAACATGTACGCCAACATGGCGAACCTCCCTGCCATGCTCGAAACTTATTCCTTCGGCTATAAAGCCTTCCGGCAGGAGGGTGGCTTTACCCCCGCCGAGCAGGAGGTGGTACTGCTGACCGTCAGCGTCGAAAATGGCTGCAACTACTGCACAGCGGCGCACAGCTTCCTCGCCGACAAACAGTCCGGCGTGCCGACCGAAGCGACCGATGCCATCCGGGACGGCAGGGAGGTGGCCGATGAAAAACTCGGAGCATTGAGCCGTTTTACTTCTGTCATGGTCGTCAAGCGGGGTAGGCCCTCGCAGGACGATGTGGACGCCTTCCTCGCCGCCGGATATACGGAGCGGCACATCCTGTCCATCATCCTCGCCATTTCGGTGAAGATTATCAGCAACTACTCCAACCATATCTTCGATACGCCGGTGGATGCGGCGTTCCAGTCAAGGGCGTGGGCTGTGGAAACAGCGTAGGATTTTGCCTGAAATAACAAAGCGGCTTTGCCGGCATGGAGTCTGGCAAAGCCGCTTCACGATTAAGCGTCATATTTTCAATTCATTGCCCGAAACACTCATCCTCCAAATTGGGCAAACTGGCGTCAAGCCCTCCATCCCCGTCAGATTGGGCAGGGTAAAAACAGCCCGTTTTGGTCTTAAAAACTGTCGCAAAGGAATCGCAAGTAATACTGCAAGCTGAACCCGAGAAACTTTGCAGATAACCTGTATCATCCGTGACAGTCATAAAATAACTAAATAAGCCTGCATATTTTTTACCGTCGGCGTCTATGCCATTCCATCCATTTATTATTGGGTTTTGTTTATCTACCTCCGAAGTAAAATAGATGATTCCAAGCTCTGGGCTTGAAATCTGAAACACTTCAATTTTTGAAGCCTTGTCATTGAAAGTAGGAAAAAAAACATCGTTTATCCCATCGCCATTTGGGGTAAAGGCATTGGGGACAAAGAGCTTGGCATTCCCGATGGTAAATTCCACGGAGTCGGTTCCACAGCAGCCCACATATGGGTCGCTTGGCTGTTTTGGGTCATCATCTTGGCATTGAAAGCAGATGGAAACCGTTAAGAGTAGAGTTGTTTCTGTATGAAAATCAATTAGTTGTGTGAATTTGGCTAAAATTCCAAAGCCCGGCACATAATCCAATTATTTCGTCATACATCGTTATATCGTGAATCCTTAAACGGTCACTTAGTATCCTGAATCTCTT
>JBGSWN010000204.1:0-13104 GCA_041752395.1 Saprospiraceae bacterium
AACGAAGTTCGAAGCGATGCTCAACGTGAGGAGATAGAACAGGATGCCGTAGCTGATGGGGTCTTTTTTGCGCAAGCGCAAAAGGGCGAAAATGAGCAGCGCCAAGTTCGCCAGCACGCTCAAAATCACCTGCCAATCCCCGAAATTCATGATGCCGATGGCCCGTGGGTAGTAGTCGTGGCTGAGCGGGTGCGGGAACACGAGCAGCAGCAAATATTTGCCGAGGGTGAAAAAATTCGTCGCCGTTTTCTCCGCAAAACTGAAGTCAACATATTGGTTGCCAACCAGTTTGAGGAACGGGTTGTTCATCAGTTCCCGAGGTGGTTCGCCGCCGAAATCCATGCCCAAAACGGCAATGCGGATACCGATGAAAACTGCCGCCGCCGCCAGAAATGGCAGCGTCTGCGCCACGATTTTACCCGTGTTTGCCTTCGTAAAAAAGTAGTACGTCAGCGGTACGATGGCCACGAAGGTGATGGCGTTTTCTTTCGAGAGCAGCGCCAAAAAGAACACGACAGCCGCCGCCACGCTCAGGCCCTTTTTTTCTTCGTAAAATGCCTTGAGCGACAAATACAGCGCCGCCAAACTGCCCAGCAAACTCACGATTTCGTCCCGCCCCTTCACGTTGGCGACCACCTCCGTGTGTACGGGATGAACGACAAAAAGCAGCGCCGCCGCCAGCGCCACGAATGGCACGTACCCGCCGAAAGGGTACACCGCCGAGCCTTTCACCTGCTCGTCGGGCGTTAATATTTTCAGCAAAAACCAAAAAAGCAGCACCCCGGTCAGGCCGTAAAGCAGCACGTTGACGAGGTGCCCGACGAACTTCACGGCGTTCAGTTTGCCACCTTCGTTCGGGTCGTACACGGTGTCACCTTGCTTGTCCTTCACGGGCTGGCCCGCCACGTCCCGCTTTTTTTGCGCAAAAAGCTGCACTTCCGTGGCGTACATCAGCGGCGTGAGCGGTCGGTAGCGCCCACCGGACACGAGTTTGTCCTTGCCCTCCACTTTGAAAAAGCCCCGGAACGTGTCGTATTTCAGCAGCCCGCCGAAGCCCGCCGTGCCCTTGCAGGTGAATTCGTTGTCGTAGATGACGATGGCGTCGTCCACGGTGTAGTCGAAGAAGAGGGTGTTGGCATACAGCAGCGCACCGAGCAGGAAGAGGCCGATACTGGCGTAGCGCTTGAAATTGCTGGCTGACACGAGTGCGGGTGCAGGCGGCTTGGGCGTGGATGGTTTGCGTTTTGACATAATTTCCTTCGGTAAATGGTGGACGATGGATGGTTTACGGATTGTTGGTTGGGCAAAAATAAAAATGGTTTACTCAATCGGCAGCTTGCTCAAATCCCGTTTTGAATAAACAATGGCGAGGATTTCCAATTTCTGGGGCATGACCTTGAAAATCACATAGTATTTCTTGCGGAAAATGTAGCGGCGGTAGGATTTTGTTGGTGTCTTTTTGAAAGGATATTCCGTGTGCCGCTCTGGGTTGGGGGCGATTTTGTGAACAATGGCGTCGAAGAGTTCCTTCACAAATTTATGGGCAAATTGGTCATGCCCTTCTGAGATGAACCACGCCAGCATTTCGTCCAGCATTTCATCGAATTGCTGTTTGAGAACGACCTCCCTGCCAGCGATAATCATAGTTGGTGTTTTGCCTTGAAAGCTTCCAGCGAGATGTCTTTGCTGTTTTCGGCCTTTTCGATGATGGCGTTCAGTTCCGTGGCAGTGAGTTGACGGAATGGCGGCTCCAAATCAGGTTCTTTTTCCACCTGAAAATCAACAAAGCCCTTCAATTTCAGCGCCCCCAGAAGGTTCAGTACAAACTCCAGCTCCGAGGGCTTGATGATGAGTGTCGTTTTTACGCCAGTTGACATTGTATTTTCCATGCGATGCAATTTTTGCGAAGTTCGGTGTTTTTGGGGGGAAAGTCAAAATTTGGAGATTTAGTTGGGTTCAGCAGGGGCGAATAAGCGGATTCGGGTTTTCACCTTGAATTAGATAGCGCTTGTTGGCAAACTGGAGCGCACTAATTGACAGCAAAAAATCAAACTTGAAATTCTTGGAGTATGCCTCCTTGACCTTTCCGGCAACCAAATACAGTTTCAGCTTAAGGTCATAGTTTTCGTTGTAAAAATGCAATCGAAATCGGTTGCTCATAAAGTCCATCAAACAGGTATGGTACTTCTCCCTAATTGCATCCGAATCTAAGCTACCTCTGGCTTTAACATTCTTCAACTCCACCACATGCACATGAAAATGCCCCGCCGAACACCGCTGAACAATGAGACAATCCGGTGATTTTGGCGTATCGGGATTGGGAACGGTCGCATTGTAAAAATCATCCACCTTGATAACAAGGTAATCCGTTGGCGGAATGGCAGGGTCAAAATCCACACAAACATCGTTTTCGCAGCATGTCTGATGGATATGCGGGGCGAGCGTGGCATCTGCTCGGAGGTCATTTAGTAGCATCGGTATCTTCGTTTAGCGCCTCGTAAGATTCGAGGCGTTCTTGATACAATTGTTGTGCGACCCCCGCAAAGTTGTGGTCTTCGATACCTTCTTCGGTGGCTTGCATGTCCGGCTTTACGATGCTGCCTTTGCCAGTCATGACCATGTGGTAAACAGCTACTTTTTCGGGCGCTATATCTTTTTTGAGGAGCATATTGCTTAATTGATTGAACATATAGTTGCTGTGTGAAGTGAGGATGACCTTCACATTATGCTTCGTTAGTTCGGCGAAGATTTCCATGAGCTGCACTTGGACTTTGGGGTGGAGGTGGGCTTCGGGTTCTTCGATGATGAGGAGGGATTTTTCAGCCCCTCTAACCTGTAAAATGTGCCTAATATAAGCTACTAAGGGTGCGATTTCTGATATAAATGAAGCTGTTTCAGTCAGCTCTAATTTCAGATTTGAGTTAATAGGAGAATAATACAGTTTCTTCTTTTTATCATTGTAGGAAACTTTTCCCTTGAGAATAGATAGTTCAATTCTATCTGCAATTAAACCTAATGAAGTCATTGTTTTTTCACTTGTGTCAATATTTGATAGCTCAGTGAAAAAATCAGAATTACTTTCGGATAATGTGGGAATACCTATTGATCTATTAGTGCCTCGAATTCTTGATTGAGATAACCCAACTGCCAATCCAGACATATTCTCAAGCACTTGTAATAATCCAGATCTGGAAGATGGTAGAAAGTAAATCTCCTCAAATATTTTCTTTAATTCATTTTGAATATCAGTAATTACAATTCCCCATGCACCGCCTAATATTGCTTGCCAGTTAAATGCCTCCATTGATAATTCATTGTTCACCATTAGACTGAATATTTGAACTTCTCCAGAAGGCGATTTTACTAATTTAACTTTGAAGTCATCAGTCAAATCAAATTGTTGAACTTTAAAATAATTTGAATACTGCACTAAAATATCGCACTTCTCAAAATAGAGTGTTATAGTTGGTTTCTCGTTGGTCCATATATTTTTTATAGAGTCTAGATTTCTCAAATAACTATCAAAATAGTCTTCAATTTCTACTAAAATAATTTCATTAAAAGCAGATTTAACTGTTGTTTTTACAAACTCATTTATTGAAACTTCCTCTCCTTCTTTTAGTTTCGTAAACTTTGTAAGCATACTCTTGAAACTACTTTCCATCTTTTTAGTAGTAAACATTTCACCTATACTTCTAAGGCTATCGAAATGGTACTCATTGTAAAGGTTCTTCAAAAAAGAATACACCACATTCACCGCAAAACTCTTCCCCACATTATTCTCCCCATATAACAAGTGTAAGTCCTTCTCCAAGTCGAATTCAAAATGGTGTATCGGGCCGAGGTTTTGGATTTCAATTTTCATAAACAAGTCAGTTTTTGATGGTCAGGCAATTTGCAAACAAGCCGCCAGTCCTCCAAGTTTCACCGCAAAGAACCGAAATTTTGTCGAATGTGTCCCCTGTCCTGAACCCTGTTAGAGTTCCGAAACCCTAACGGGGTTCGGGACGGGCTGCTCCTCCCCCAAATACTTCAACCCCACCAGTAAAAAGAACAAGTACAGCGACACCCCGAAATTGTTCTCAATCGTATTCTCCACAAAATAAGAGGAGAAAATGACGGCGTGCAGCGCCAGAAACAGCGGGTTTCGCCAGTTTTTTTGATAAAAAAGCGGCAGGAAAAAACCCACTGTGAATATCGCCAAACCCACCAGCCCCGTACCTGCGAAGATGGTCACGAACTGGTTGTGCGGCATTCGAAGTTGGTAATCGCCGTATGCTTTGGAAGCATATTTTTCCTTGACGGCTTGGTCAAGGTCGCCAGCGCCGATGCCGAAAATGGGGTGTTCTCGCCCGATTTCAAGGCCGATGAGCACGGAGGTGAACCGCTCGGCGTCGGGGTAGTCGGCGCCCGTGCCTTGCTGGAACTGGCGGTAATCCCAGCGGGCGTAGTCCACTTTGGCCTTGAAACTGGGCACGGTGAAATAGGCGACCACCGGAAGCGCCACCACGGCGGCGATGCCCGCCAGGCCAGTCAGGTAGCTTCTTTTTACAAAAATAAACCATGCGCCGAGCGCCATCAGCGCCAAATAAAGCGACATCAGCCCGCTCCGCACCGACAGCACGTGGATGAAGCCGAACAGAAAAAGGGTCAGTCCTCCGATGAGCCAGCGCTCGTTTTTCGAAGAAAAATGAAACCGCTCCACCCAGAGCGCCCCGCCGCCGAGGATGGTCAGCGCCAGCATGAGGCTGAAACGGATGTGGTTGCTGGGTGTGGTGAGGTGGCCGCCCCGGCCGAGGTTGGCCATCTCCGCGTCGAAGTTGGCGATGAAATTAAGCAGCACGTACACGCTGATGATGCTCATCGTCACCAGCAGAAAATACAGGATGGTGAACACTTCCCGCTTGCGCAATTCGGGCATGGAGGCAAAGGCAAAGGGCAGCACCAAGAACGGCAGCTTGATGCGCAGCCGCTCCAGCGTGTAGCCGAGGTCGCTCGACCACGGCCAGGAGAACAGCACCAATAAAAACGGAATGGGAACGGCCAGCCACGGCATGTAGCGGCGGTATTTTTCAAAATTGGAGCGAAGCGAATCCCGCAGCGTGACCGTGATTCTTGGGCCGTCAATTTTCAACTGGAAAACAGCCAGCACCACCAGCGCAATCATCGAAATGGACAGCACCGCCTCCGCCGACAGCACCATGCTCACCAGGTAGATGAACAGGAAAATGATGGATTGTGCTTTGTATGATTGCAGGATGGTTTGCAAGTCGAAGGATTTAAGGATTGAATGTGCGAAGGATTGAAGAAGCGGGAACGAAAGGGAACCTATTAGGATTTTTACCACAATAGAATATTACCTTTGCCCCCTCATTTTCTGAGGAAAATGAAGTAGAGAAGTTTCTGAAGCCAAACTTCAATCCTTCTCGCCTTCAATCCTCCAATCCTTTTCAACATGGATTCATTCGCAAATGTAAAACGCCTCATCGAAGAAATAGCGGCTGCCAGTCCAACGACGAAGGACGAACTGGAGCAGTTCCGCATCCAGTACCTCGGCTCGAAGAACGTGCTCAAGCCGTTGATGGGCGAAATTAGAAATGTTCCGAACGAACAGAAGAAAGAATATGGCCAATTGGTGAACGAGGCCAAAGATGCTGCCGAGCAAAAATTTGCGGAGCTGCAAGATGCCCTCGAATCGGCCAGCAGTGACGTTGACGCCGACCTGCTCGACCTCACCCGCCCTGGCGAGCCGCTCGAACTGGGCAGCCGCCACCCCATTGCCACCACAATGAACCGCATCGTGGGCATCTTCCAGCGCATGGGTTTTGCCATCGCCGAGGGGCCGGACATCGAGGACGATTGGCACAATTTCACTGCCATGAACACGCCCGAAGACCACCCCGCACGGGACATGCAAGATACTTTTTATTTGCAAAACAGTACGGAAATGCTCCTGCGCACCCACACCAGCCCCGTGCAGGCAAGGGTGATGATGGGGCAAAAACCGCCCATCCGCATCATCGCACCCGGCCGGGTCTATCGCAACGAGACCATCAGCGCCCGCAGCCATGCGCAGTTCCACCAAATCGAGGGGCTGTACGTGGATGAAAACGTGAGCTTCGCCGACCTGAAGCAGACGCTGATGAATTTCGCCCAAGAGATGTTCGGTACGCCAAAAATCAGGCTGCGCCCCAGCTTCTTTCCTTTCACTGAGCCGAGCGCCGAGATGGACGTTTGGATTGGCATGGACAATGAAAAAAACTACCGCCTGAGCAAGGGCACTGGCTGGCTGGAAATTCTTGGCTGCGGTATGGTGGACCCACAGGTGCTTGAAAACTGCGGCATTGATTCCTCGAAATACTCCGGTTATGCCTTCGGGATGGGCATCGAACGGCAGGCGATGCGGCTGTATGATATCCACGATATTCGGTTGTTCTTTGAGAACGATGTGCGGTTTTTAAAGCAGTTCAGTGCGGTGATTTGATGACTTAGCAGTCACTTTTTATTTGTGTCAACCATTCAAATATGCCCGAATTTACTTCCCTCTCCCAAACCCAAAATGCATTGCAGGCAGGTGAAACCACTTGCGTGCAACTCGTCGAGCACTACCTCGAACGCATCGAAGCGACCCGCCACCTCAATATTTACATCGAAGTTTACGAAGAAGAAGCCCGCCAGCGAGCAAAGGAACTGGATGAAAAATTCCAGCAAAACCCTGACTCGGTCGGCAAGCTGTTCGGAGCGGCCATTTCTTTGAAAGACGTCATTTGCTACGCCGGACACGAAGTCACAGCAGGTTCCAAAATTTTGAAAGGCTTCAAATCGCTGTTCAGTGCCACGGCGGTGGAGCGGCTGCTGACTGAAGACGCCATCATCATCGGGCGGGTGAACTGCGACGAGTTTGCCATGGGCAGCACCAACGAGACCTCCTGCTATGGCCCCACCCGCAACGCCGCCGACCCCACGAAAGTACCGGGCGGCAGCAGCGGCGCTTCGGCAGTATCGGTGCAGGCGGACACTTGCCTGGCCTCCATCGGCAGCGATACGGGCGGCTCGGTAAGGCAGCCAGCAGCCTTCTGCGGCGTAGTGGGTTTCAAGCCGACCTACGGTCGAATTTCGAGGCACGGGCTGCTGGCGTATGCTTCCAGTTTTGACCAGATTGGGATTTTGGCAAACGAGGTAGCGGATGTGGCGGCGCTGCTGGAAGTAATGGCCGGCCCAGACGAGTTCGATGCGACTTGCAGCCATAGTGCTAAACCGTTTCACTCCGCCGAACTGGAGTTCGGCGGCACGATGAGGATTGCCTATTTTGATGAAGCCCTCAACCACCCCGGCATGGATGAAGGGGTGAAAAAACTGACCTTCGATTTCATCGAAAAATTGCGAAGCGAAGGCCACACCGTAGAGCCAGTGCGCTTCGATTACCTAGATTACATCATCCCTGCCTACTACGTGCTTACCACCGCCGAGGCTTCGAGCAACCTCAGCCGCTACGATGGCATCCGTTTTGGCCACCGAACGGCAGGGGCGAAGGACATTCACGAAGTGTATAAAAAATCGAGGACGGAAGGCTTCGGTACCGAGGTAAAACGGCGCATCATGTTGGGTACTTTCGTGCTCAGTGCGGGGTACTACGATGCCTATTTTGCCAAGGCCCAGCAGGTTCGGCGGCTGATTTTAGAACGCACGGAAGAAATTTTAGAAAATTTTAATTTCATCTTAATGCCTGCTTCGCCGACCCCAGCTTGGAACATCGGGGAGATGGCCGACGACCCCGTGGCGATGTACCTCGCCGACATTTTTACCGTACAAGCGAACATGGTCGGCATGCCAGCCATCGCATTGCCGATCGGCCAACATCCATGCGGGTTGCCGGTGGGTGTGCAGTTGATGGCGGGGAGGTTTCAGGAGGCTGAATTGCTCGGTTTTGCCGCTGGATTGAAAATGGAATAAAAGGGGATTTTTTATTTCGATTTTACCTCCAAAATCGCTCTTTTTTTTGCTCCGCAATAGGCTTGCTCAGAACGGCTGTGGAAAACTTCTGGTGAATAAGGCTTGGTGGAATGAAACCTTTGGCTATTTTTGCCGCCTCAAAACAGTCTATTAAGTAGAAAAAGGCTTACCATTTTAGACAAAATATCCTCGCTGAACACCTAAACGAAAGCTACAGAGGAACCGGACATGCACAAGTCTGACTTAGAATAAACACCTATTCAAATTGATGTGCTGACGGGATTTGTTAATTAATCAGACTAATACATGGAATCTTCCAGTTTACGCCAATTGATGGCATCACTGTTTTTACTTCTACTTTTCTCTCCTCTAACTATTGCAAACACCATCTTCAATTCTGACGAAATCAGGCCTCGCTTCGAGGCGATGGAATGCATGATTACTCCCCGCTACACGACCGAAGTGGAGAGTTATATCAAGAAATACCTCGCCTACAATGGCTCCCAAGCCAGCCGGGTGATGTCAAGAGCCGCTGTTTATTTCCCCATTTACGAAAAATTCCTCAAAGAGCACGAGCTTCCACAAGACTTGAAATACCTATCAATTGTGGAGTCGGCCCTTATCCCAAATGCCTCTTCGCCTGCTGGCGCAAAGGGGTTATGGCAGTTCATGTCCGAGACGGGCAGGAACTATTGCCTCACCATTGACAATGAGGTGGACGAGCGCTACTGCCCCTATAATTCTACGGAGGCTGCGATGCAATACCTCGCCAAGCAGTTCCAGCGCTTTGGCAGTTGGGAGCTGGCACTTGCTTCCTACAACTGCGGCCCTGGCACCATCAATAAGGCCATTAAACGGGCCCGCAGTGACAACTACTGGACGATTTCAAAATACCTTCCACGGGAGACGAGGAACTTTGTGCCAGCGTTTCTGGGCGCTGCCTACGTCGCCAATTTTTACCACCTGCACGATATTGAGCCAGAATACCCAAGCCTTGACAGGCAGGTGACGGAAGCGTTGAAAGTGTATGAAAGGCTTGATTTTACGACCATTGCAGCCGTTTCGGGATTGCCGCTTGATGTTATTGCAGACATGAATCCAGCCTATAAGAAGGATTATATCCCTGAAAACACGGATGGTTACGACCTAATACTACCTCTCCGGGTTTCTTCGGCGATGGTCGAATACCTCGAAGTTCGCCGCCCAGACAATGCCCCAAATATCGAAATGCCGCCCATGCCAGAATTGGTGGACACGGCTAACTACAAGCCTGAGGAACTCTACTTCAATTCCACTTATGTCGTAGCAGAAGGTGACAAAATTGGAGAACTGGCAGAGGTCTTCAACGTCGCACCTTACAATTTGAAGGTTTGGAACAAACTGACCAGCTACCAGCTCAAAAAAGGCCAAGAACTGACGATTTGGTTTCCAAACGAACTGCACCATTTTTTATCGAAAGAACAGCGAATCGAGGTAATGCCCCCAGTCGAAGTAATAATAGCTCCTGTGGTAGGAACCGTTCCAGAAGAAGTGTACGAACGGGACAACCTGCCGATACCGGGCGAAATGCCTACTTCTATTGCGCCAATCACCAATTCGACTGTAAATATGTCAACCTTGAAAGTCGTGAGCGCCCCTCCCGCTATCATTGAAGTGTCGAAAATGCAGCTGCTAAAAACCAGCGTTACGGAAAGAGTTGGTAAAATAGTCGCACCAATAAAAAACATCAAAATCACACTGCCCAAAATAAAGGAAAAATCGGCGGCACCTGCTGCACCCAAAAAGACGCCTGTGGTGCCAAAACAGGCTCCCGACACAAGCGGACATGGCATCATTTGATGCATCATTTAATTCCGTAAAACAAACGGGCGGCTTTCCAAAAAGCTGCCCGTTTGTTTTTTGAGCATTTTGGTTTGGTTTTCATAAAAGGATTCCCGAACATTGGTTCGCTAAATGCGGAATTACATCAAAACTTAAATTTCCACCATGTCAAAATCTAAACATTTCAATCAGGCAGGCCAAGGCCGCCGGGACTTTGTGAAAACATCGGCCATGGCTGCTGGCGGCGTTTTTTTAATGCCTTCCTTCTTGGGTGCGAAAGCACATATTGATGGCGACGATGCCATCAAAGTGGCGCTGGTTGGCTGCGGCGGCCGAGGAACCGGCGCTGCACTGCAAGCCTTGCTTACGAAGCAAAACGTGAGGCTCGTGGCCATGGCCGACGCCTTCCGTGATAGGCTGGACGAGGCGTACACCGCCATTACCGCCGACGACATCTCCGACTGGTCGGGTGCAACTGGCAGCGTGAAAGGCCGGGTGCAAGTGCCTGAGGAGCACAAATTTGTGGGCTTCGATGGCTACAAAAAGGCTATCGCATTGGCAGATGTGGTCATCTTGACCACGCCGCCGGGCTTCCGGCCCATTCATTTCGAGGAAGCAGTGAAGCAGGGCAAGCATATTTTTACGGAAAAACCCATGGCCGTGGACGCACCCGGAATCCGCCGGGTATTGGAGGCCGCCGAAATTGCGAAGCAGAAAAAACTGAACGTGGTAGTGGGTCTGCAGCGCCATTACCAGACCGTTTACCGCCGCTGGGTGGATATGATGCAGGCGGGCGCTATTGGTGAAATCATCTCCTCGCAAGTTTACTGGAACAACGACGGCGTTTGGGTGCGGGGCCGTGAGGAGTTCTCGAAAAAAGCAGGCCGACCGCTCACCGAGATGGAATACCAGATGCGGAATTGGTACTATTTCAATTGGCTTTGCGGCGACCACATCACCGAGCAGCACATCCACAACCTCGACGTGGGCAACTGGGTAAAAAATTCGTATCCCGTTCGGGCGCACGGCATGGGTGGCCGTCAGATCCGCATCGGCAAGGACTTTGGGGAGATTTTCGACCACCACACCGTGGAGTTTGAGTACGAAGATGGCAGCCGGATGTTCAGCCAGTGCCGCCACCAACCGGGCACGATGAGCCGGGTGACGGAGGTTTTCCAAGGCACGAACGGCTCGGCGCCGCAGCCGGGCGTACTCCTCAGCCGCAGTGGCCATGAGCTTTTCAAGCACGATGGGAAAAACGACCCAAACCCGTACCAAGTGGAGCACGACGAATTGTTCGAAGCCATTGCCAAAGGCGAATACCGCTACGCCGATGCCGAGAATGGAGCGAATGCGACGATGACCTCCATCCTTGGCCGCATGGCCACCTACTCCGGCCAAGTGGTGGAGTGGAAGGACGCCATGGCATCGAACCTCAGTTTGATGCCGCAGAAGTTCGATTGGAACGCGCTACCGCCAGTGCTGCCCGGTGCTGATGGCATGTACGCCTGTGCCGTGCCTGGCATCACGAAGGTTTTATAAAAAAGCAAACCAGCCCAGTCGGCGTAAAAAGCACCGACTGGGCTTTTTCATAAAAAACAAAACACGTTTCAGATGCGCTACTTTAACATCTTACCTATTTTGGTTTTATTCGGCCAGTTTTTGCTTGCGCAAAATGGCGTTATTCATCTCACCAATCCTTCGTTCGAAGGCACACCGGGAGAAGGAGGGAATGGCAATAAACTGCCAGATGGCTGGTACGACTGTGGTTTTCCCGGTGAGACACCTCCGGATGTGCATCCAAAGCCGGGCGAAGGTGCATTTCAAGTAACCAACAAACCAATGGATGGAAAGACTTACCTCGGCATGGTAGTTAGGGAAAATGATACGTGGGAAATGATAAGCCAGCGATTGACTCAACCAATGCTGCCGGGTGTGAAATATGAATTTAATATTTCTTTATGTAGGTCCGTGACTTATATCAGTATGAGTAGGGTATCAAATGCTCAAGTAAACTATGCTGCACCTGCCAAGCTTCGGATATGGGGAGGTGATGCATATTGTGACCGCAAGGAAATGCTTGCAGAAAGCGAATTAGTGGTCAATACCCGCTGGCTCAATTTTAAATTCACACTTGCTCCAACTGAAAATATTAAATACCTCGTATTGGAGGCGTTTTATAAAACGCCTACGCCATGGCCATATAATGGAAATATATTGATGGATAATGCCTCGGATATAGTGCCTTCCGGTCTTGTAAATATTGATTCTCTTCGCAAAAGTGGCAATTTAAACCTGTCAGATACCACCGGAATTGGAGCGAATTTAATGGAGCATAAACCTGTGCCATTAGTTGACACCTCCTATTTTAAAGATTTAAAACGCCATGAATTCACCCGCCCGCTCATGGGCACGGAGTTCCGCATCGTGATATATCATACCGATGCCGTGGTTGCAAAACAGGCTGCCGAAAGAGCCTTACTGCGAGTAGCTGTGCTCGAAAAAGTATTTAGCGATTATATGGAAACCAGCGAAGTCAGCATGCTCTGCGACGCTGGAAAAAGTGACGTCAGCGATGAGCTTTGGACTGTGCTGGATTATGCACAGGAAGTTTCGCAACGCTCCGAAGGCGCCTTCGATGTATCAGTGGGCGCATTGACGAAGCTGTGGCGCAAGGCTTTTCGGGAAAAGGAATTCCCAAGTGAAGCTGAAATTGAGAAAGCTGCCGCAACGGTCGGCTACGAGGATATTGCGATGAAAGCAAAAAACCAAACTGTAAAATTGGGCAAGGCAGGCACAAGGCTCGACTTCGGCGGCATCGCAAAAGGCTATGCCGTGGATGAAGCGAGGGCGTGGCTCAAGGTCTCCGGCATTGAGATGTTCTTGGTGGATGGTGGCGGCGACATCCTCGTTGGCATGGCCCCGCCCGGCAAGCCCGGCTGGGAAATCGAGGTGCCAGACAAGCTCGTGAACGGCGAACTGACTTACAAAAAAGCGTTTTACAAAAATACCGCCGTGGCCACTTCCGGTGATGCCTACCGCTTCTTGGAACATGATGGCAAACGCTATTCGCACATCATTGACCCACGGACGGGCTATGGCCTGACCACTCGCCGCACCGTGACCGTCACCGCTCCGACCTGCATGGCTGCTGATGTTTGGGCAACTGCGGCGAGCGTGGGCATCAAGAAATTATTGATGGTAGATTTGAAAGAAGAGGGGGTTCGAATTAATGTTTTGGAAGAGTGAAACGGACGGGAATCGCAGGATGATTTAGGGGGTATTTGTGAAATTTTGGGGCTCACACACCCGCCTTCCCTCTCACCCCCT
>JBGSWN010000205.1:0-2346 GCA_041752395.1 Saprospiraceae bacterium
CATTTTTCTTTGGCAAAAACGGCCATTGAGCGGGGCAAGCACCTCTTCATCGAAAAGCCCGTGACGCAGACCGTGGCGGAGGCGCAGTCGCTCATTGCGCTAGCGGAAAAACACGGCGTGGTGGTGCAAGTGGGCCACGTAGAGCGCTTCAACCCAGCCATGCTCGCCGTGCGGGATGTGGCGATGAACCCCATGTTCATCGAGGCGCACCGGCTGGCGAATTTCAATCCTCGTGGCACCGACGTGCCCGTGGTGCTCGACCTGATGATTCACGATATTGACATTGTTTTGAGCTTGGTGAAATCGCCCGTGAAAACCGTCAGCGCCAGTGGAGTGGCCGTGGTCAGCGATTCGCCGGACATCGCCAATGCCCGGATTGAATTCGAGAACGGCTGCGTGGCGAACTTGACGGCCAGCCGCATCAGCATGAAGCAGATGCGCAAAGTGCGCTTGTTCCAAAAAGATGCCTACATCAGCTTGGATTTCCTCGAAAAATCGGCGCAGGTGGTGCGGATGCACGAGCCGGGGAACGAGCCGCAGGGCATCCCGTCCTTCGAGTTGGAAACGCCCGGCGGCGTGAAGATGATTTCGATGGAAGTGCCAGAAGCTGGACCTGTGAATGCCATTCGGGAGGAGCTTAAAGCGTTGGCTGTCAGTATTTTGCGAAGCGAAAAACCTGCTGTGACGCTGGAGGACGGAGCGCTGGCGTTGGAAGTGGCTTGGCGGGTGATGGAGGAGATTGAGGGGCGGATGAGAGGCTGAACATTGTTAAAACCACAATACCGTAAATATGAAAATCACCACATTTATCTTTATTTTCTTGGCCATCGGCGTGCTAGCGGCCAGTGCTTATTTTGCGAAAAAAGCCAAGAAAAAAGCACCATTTGTTGACCCAGCACCTTCGGAAATATTCCCCTACAAGGTCAACGTACCCAGCCAAGTGTATGAATTAAAAAAGAAGCTCCGTGAGATTTCCGACCTGTGCTACGATGCCACTGCCAGCGCCCTTTGGGCCGTAGTTGATGAAAAAGGAGTGCTGTACCGCCTCCATTTGCCGGAGCTAAGCCCGATAGACGAATTCAAGTTTGGGGGAAACGGCGACTACGAGGGCGTGGCGGCCATCGGCGACACGCTCTACACCATGGAAAGCAATGGGCGCATCACCCGCATTTTGGATATTACCTCGGATTCGCCTGGCACCGAGATTTTCGAAAACCCTTCGCTGGAAGACAATGACATTGAGGCGTTCATGTACGACCCCAGCATCAATAAACTGGTCATTGGCATCAAGACGCCGAGTAAAAACAAGGAATCACGGGCATTTTACAGCTTCGACCCTGTGACGTCGCAACTTGATCCTCAGCCGCGCTTCGTAATTTCCATCAGTGACATTCAGGCTTTCCTTCGGGAAAATGGGCTTTCGGGAAAATACTACGACCGCTGGCTCAAGGAAAAAGCGGAGATGCCCAGTCCGTCAGCCATCGCCATCCAGCCGCAGTCTGGGCATTATTTCATCCTCTGCTCCATGGGGAAAACGCTGCTAGTGACGCAGCCAAACGGCGAAATTTTGCAAGTAATCGCCTTGGATAAGGACCTGCACACCCAGCCGGAGGGCTTGGCGTTTGGGCCGGATGGCACGATGTATATTTCCAATGAAGCGGATGGTGGGGTGGCGAAATTGTTTGCCTATCAACGGTGAGAGCGTGAGGGGGTGAGAGAGTGAGCGGGTGAGCGGGTGAGTGAGTGAGAGAGTGAGCGGGTGAGCATCTCTACGACAACCGATTCCGATAATCCTCAAACCCGAATTTCTTCACGATTTCTAACTCGCCGTTCTCCCGCAAAATGCAAATATCCGGGTGGCGGACGCCGTTGAACGTGGTCGTTTTCACCATCGTGTAGTGGATCATGTCCTCGAAAATGAGGCGATCACCGACCTGCAATTCCTTTTCAAACTGGTATTCCTTCATGTAGTCGCCAGAGAGGCAACTCACGCCGCCGATTCGATACAAGTGCCCGCTGTCATTGGGGTCTGAGGCCGGTGTTGAAACGCCGCTTTGGTCAACGTGGGTGATGCGGGGACGGTACGGCATTTCCAGCGTATCGGGCATGTGGCCCGTGAACGAGATGTCGGTGATGGCGGTTTTGATGCCCCGGCTCTCGTGGATGTCGAGCACGGTGCTTACGAGTACGCCCGTCTCCCAGGCGATGGCGCTGCCGGGTTCGAGGAGCACCTCCACGCCCCATTTTTCCTTGAATCTTTTCAAAACGGAGACGAGGTGGGCCGTGTCGTAGCCCTTTTTGGTCATGAGGTGGCCGCCGCCCATGTTCACCCATTTTACCTTCGGA
>JBGSWN010000206.1:0-23723 GCA_041752395.1 Saprospiraceae bacterium
CAAATTGTCCATTCCCAAGTCCCGCAGCGTAGCCTCGAAAGCCGAATAAAATTCGTAAAAATGTCCTTCGGTATTGGTGGTAAAACAGATGCGGCCATTTCGTTTTAGTACCCTTCGGCACTCTTTCAGGACCGTCCTTGGCTCGTCAAAATTATTGATACCGAGGTTACAGGTAATTAGGTCAAAAGATTGGTCTGGAAAAGGCATATTTGCAGCATTACCGAGTACGATTTCGACGGTTGGAAGCAGTTGGTGATGGTGTTTTTTCCAATTGGCCCGCTCCACCGCCGCACCCCAAGGGTCTATGCCGGTGAGTTTGCAGGTGGCATCCAAGCGGTTGGCCAATTCAAAAAGTGGGAAGCCGGGGCCGCATCCAACATCGAGCACCAACATTCCTTTGCGAAGCGGGACGTGGTCGAGCAGCATTTTGCCAAAATACGAAGACCAGAGGGAAAGCTCCTCCAGCAGCAGCACGGTGTATGGGCTATCTAAAGGGAAATTTTTGTTGAGGAAGGACATGTATGTTTGTTGTGTAGTTGCCAAGCATTGCTTCGCAAAATTAACAACAATGTGATGCCAAAAAAGCGTCAACTGAAAAATTGAACACTGGGGCAACCATCACAATTATCGAATCCACCACTGGATTTCCAACAATTGGTACAACGGTGTCGTCTTTGGAATTTCAGGCCATGAAAAAGAGTACCTAGGAAAAACAGTAGGTACTTCATGATATGGATGAACTTGGTTTTATGAAAACTGTACCTTGATGTACAGGTAGTTTGCTGGCTTCGGTTTTCTTCAAACTGAATATTCTTCCCACTTAAATTCCTATATTTGCGGCCTTTTCCAGAAAAGTCCTCCGCAAACACAGATACAAACATGATTACCGTAGATAACATAGGCCTCCAGTTTGGCAAACAAGTATTGTTCGATGAAGTGAATTTGAAATTCACCCGTGGCAACTGCTACGGCGTTATCGGAGCCAATGGGGCGGGCAAGTCCACCTTCCTCAAAATCCTTAGCGGCGAGATAGAACCCAACCGGGGCGGCGTCACCATTGACCCCGGAAACCGCATGGCGGTGCTCTCACAGAACCACTTTGCCTTCGAGGAGGAGACGGTGCTGAACACCGTGCTGATGGGCCACCAGGAGATGTACCGCATGGCCGAGGAGAAGAACGCCATCTACATGAACCCTGATGCCAGCGAGGCTGACGGCCTTCGTGCTGCCGAACTCGAAAACGAATACGGCAACATGGGTGGATGGACGGCAGACAGCGACGCCGCCGAACTTCTCAGCAACATGGGCATCAAAGAAGACCTGCACTACAAACTCATGAAAGAGTTGACAGGTCCTGAAAAGGTAAAGGTGTTGCTGGCGCAAGCACTTTTCGGAAGCCCTGACCTGCTGCTGCTCGATGAGCCTACGAACGACCTCGATGCGGAAACGGCCACTTGGCTCGCCGACTTCTTGGCCGACTACAAGAATACGGTCATCGTCGTTTCGCACGACCGTTACTTCCTTGACATGGTCTGTACGCACATGGTGGACATTGATTTCCGCAAGATTAAAATCTTCTCCGGCAACTATTCCTTCTGGTACGAGACCAGCCAGCTCATGATTCAGCAGCGGGCCAACAAGGACAAAAAGACCGAGACCAAGCGGGCGGAATTGATTGAGTTCATTGCAAGGTTTAGCGCCAATGCCTCGAAGTCTCGCCAAGCCACCAGCCGAAAAAAAGCACTCGAAAAACTGAATATTGACGAGCTGGAGCCTTCAACCCGCAAGTACCCGTTCATCCACTTCAAGCCAGACCGGGAGCCCGGCGACCAACTGCTTCGGGTGAACAACCTCAGCAAGCACGACCAAAACGGTGACCTGCTTTTCAGTAACCTCAGCTTCACGCTGAACAAGGGCGAAAAGATTGCGCTTTTGAGTCGCAATACCACTGCCGTGAACATGCTCTACGATGTGCTGGCAGGCGAAGTGCAGCCGGACAGCGGCACGGTGGAATTTGGCCAGACCATCACGGTGGAGTACATGCCGAACGAGAACACGCCATTTTTTACCGATAAAAACGATGTGAACCTGGTGGACTGGCTGCGCCAATATTCTAGGGAAAAAGACGAGCAGTTCATCCGGGGTTTCCTCGGCAGGATGTTGTTCAGCGGCGAGGAGGTTTACAAGCAGTCAAGCGTCCTTTCAGGAGGCGAGAAGGTGCGCTGCATGTTGTCGAAGACGATGCTCGGCGGCCCTAATTTCCTGCTCCTCGATGAACCGACGAACCACCTCGACCTCGAATCCATCACAGCGCTGAACAATGCCCTTGTCGAGTTCAAAGGCAATTTGATAATGACCTCACATGACCATGCATTGCTTTCTTCGGTGACAAACCGCATTATCGAAGTAGGGCCAAATAGCTATATTGACAGCTTGATGAGCTTTGACGAATATATCAAATCGGACAAAATGCGGGCGCAGCGGGAAGCGCTATATGCGGGGATGGCAATGGCGTAGTTGGTTAAAACCCCTGACCCCTAAAGGGGGACCCACAGACATTAAGGCCGTGGGTTAGATTTGGGGATTTCTTGAAGTTCCGAAAAATATGCGTCATTGGTTCCCCTTTAGGGGTCAGGGGTCGTCTGGGCCACGCTTACAAATTGTTGAAAAAATAAAATTGCGCAGCAAGCATCTGCTAAATTTTTCTTATACATTTGCGCCCTCAAAAAAGGTGACCCCTTTTGCGAAGTTAGACAGAACACCGGAACACACATTATGAACTACTACATTTCCTAACTTTCTAACTTGTTAATTGAATGCAACAGGAATACCAATTCATGGTGGATTTCACGCTTCCAAAAGTATTGTCCGAAGATTTTTTACGCCAAATACCGCACCAGCGGGCCAAAGTCAACAAGCTTTTTCGGGATGGCAAGCTCATCAACTATGCCCTTTCTCTCGATAATTCCAAGATTTGGGCAACCATTAACGCTAATTCGGAGCTTGATGTGCTGCAATTCATCTCACAACTCCCGCTCACCCGTTACATGAAATACTCGATTAGCCTGCTTACTTTTTACTCTGGTGTGAATGCAGAGTCGCCAGTTTTTTCGATGAACTAAGCTTGTATTTCATCGCCTCTGCCCTTAATCTCGATGCTTTTTTTGCGCCATTTTTGCCTTCGGCAAAGACAAAGCGGCGACAACCGTCAGGACAATTGTGGTGTGAAGAGGCAAAAGTCAAGCGCAACTAGCGACGAAGCTTCCCAGCGGCGTCCATGTCCAGTAATACGCTACTGCTTCCGTGTGAGCGGATTATGGTTGCAGGTAGTTCACTCCCGATTGGTCCTTCTAGCACCCGCTGCATGATTTCTGCTTTCTTTTGGCCGTTGGCCAACATCAGCACCTGCTTCGCCTCCATTAAATGCTGCAGGCCAAGCGTGATGCCGTATTTCAGTTCGGTCGCCTCCTGAAAATACTTCTGCCCGACGCTCAATGTGATTTCCTCCAACAACTGCACATGGGCGTAGTTGCCAAAATCTACGCCCGGTTCGTTGAAGCCGATATGGCCGTTCATCCCAACGCCAACCAGCAGCAAATCAAGGCCGCCTCGCTCCGCAATAAAGGCGTTCATTTGCTCGCATTCGCCCGGCAAGTCGTCGCTCGTGGCGTCGAAGGTATGGTAGTTTTCCTTCGGTAAATGCAGCGGAGCGAACACATGGCGCTGCATGAATGCTTGACAAGAACCCTCGTTTTCCGGTGGAATACCGACCCACTCGTCGAAGCCAGCGAAGCAGACTTGGCTGGTGTCCACGCCGTTTGCCTTGCTTTTTTCACAAAAAAGGTCATACGCCAATCGAGGAGAGTCGCCAGAGACGATGCCGATGAGGCAATCCGGCTTTTGCTCGACGGCAGTGAGCATGGCATTTGCGGCATAGTCTGAAAGCCCTTCGTAGTTGGAGAAAATCTTAAGTTGCATGAATCGCAATTTGGTGAGGCCGAAAGGTATTGCGAATTGTTGGATTGCTGAATTGTTGGATCGTTTTTGGGGTCAGATGACGCCCTTTTTCCTTGCGGCTTCCACGGCTTCCACCTTGTTGTGCACCTGTAGTTTCCGGTAAATATTTTCGATGTGCTTCCTGACCGTACCCGTGCTGATGTGCAGGTTTTGGCCAATTTGCTCGTAGCGGAGGCCCTTGCTGAGTTGTTCGAGCAGTTCAATTTCCCGGTCACTGAGGTCATGGTCGGGCTGGGCAGGGACAGGCTGGGCAGGCATTTTGCGCAGCAACAAAAGCGCCTTGCGGGCTATGGCTGGCGACATAGGCGCTCCGCCTTCCATCACCTCTGCCAGCGCCCGATGCAGCACCTGTGGCGGTTCGTCCTTCATCAGGTAACCGTCCGCTCCAACGAGTATGGCGTTGAAGATGTTCTCCTCGTCATCGAAAACCGTTGCCATCACGATTTTGATTTGCGGGTGCTTGGCTTTCAGTGCCGCCGTTGCGGCGATGCCGTCCATCACGGGCATCTGGATGTCCATCAGCACGACATCGGGCAGGTTGGGTAGGGTAGGGAGTTGCGCCAGCAGGTCTTGCCCGTTCACGGCAACGCCAGTCACCTTGAAGTCTGGCGACATTTCCAAGTTCTCCCGCAGCATCTTGGCGAGGCGAGGGAGGTCTTCAGTGATATGGACGTGTAGTGGTCTCAATATTTAGTTTGCAGTTCGTCAGTTGGCAGTTTGCAGTCAGGTTACAGTTCGATGGTGCGCAGTCAGTGCCAATTCAGCAGCACCAGACTGCCCACTGCCAACTGTCGAACTGCAAACTTCAACTCCTCCCTGGCCCAAAATTCAATCCCATCGTGATGCCCATGTGCAGCACTAGCCCCCAGTAGTTATCCTTGCGGCCTTCGAGCAGTGGGTTGTCAATGGTGTACAGGCTGCGGTCGAGTGGGTTGCCGGGGTCGAAGGTACTGTAATTGGCACCGATGCCAAAGTGCATGTCCAAGCCGACTCCCTTGCCGAGCAACATCCCGCCGAAGTTGAGCATCCCGACATATTGTTTCACGCCTGGCTTGAAGATTTCACTAGAAAATGCGCCGTCCGCATCGCTTGTCACGTTGACGCTCATGGCGTCGAAATTTTTTTCATTGTAGCCGAGGTAAACACCAATGTAGCCGTTATCACTCTTTTTGGTGAAAAACTTGGGTTGGAAATGCAGCTTGAAGCCATCCCATCGAGAGACATTGTCTTGGTTGGCATCTTCCACTTCGTTGATCCAAAGGTCGAAGATGTTCTCCTTGTTCTGGTTGATGATTTTGTAGCCAAACTCGATGGCAGCCTTCCTGAAAACGAAGTCCACCACCGCCCCGTAATCTCGTTTTGGATTGGTGGTGAGCAGCGGGAGGATGTCGGCGCCGAGGTAGAGGTTGAAATTGCCGTTGCCTCGGCGGGCGGATTTTGCAGCTTTTGCGGCGGCTTTCTCACTTGTTTCGGTGCAGGCCTTGCCTTTTTTCAAATATTCAGATTCCTTGTCGGCCTGTTTCCAATAAGCATACATGGCCGCAACGTCTTTCATGGCTTGGCAGTCGGTGCTGGAAGTAGCCGCAGCGATGTGGTCGGTGGCCGCCAATCCCACGAACCTCGCCTGTTTCGCCGCTCCCAAATCTTGCGGCTGCGCCATCTGCGATTTGGTATGTGCGACCTTCGCAAAATCGGAAGCGACACGGTCCCAAGCTGCGCTGCCATTGTAGTTGTTTTTATAGCACAACTCAAAGAGCGTCAGGTTTTTAGGGTTTTCTTGGTCGTATTTCAAAGAAATAGGCGCTGCCTCGGCGCATCGCCCGATTGCCTGTTGGCTTGGGTTGGCTTGTGCCTCTTTCACCAAGATGTCTATTCCTCGTTTTTCGGTAGGGTAGTTGAATTCTGAGACGCTTTCCTTGTTTTCTTCATCCAATTGATCGTATTGCTTGATGGATTGCAGGGAATAATCTTGGTACTCAGTTGGCGTGAGCAGCTTACTATTTTGAGCGTAAATATCAATCATCTTATTTGTGGCCACATAGCGTAACCACTCCGTCGTATTGGGATGAGAGAGGGCTTTTTTGTTCACCCGTACAGCATCTTCGTACTTGCCGAGGTTGTAGCAGATTTCGGCAAAGCCTGTCAGAAACTCTGCCTGCGTTGGCGCAAAATTCTCCCAGCTTATACTAAATTTTTTGCCGAAAAATTCATATTTCAAAGGAAAATCGGAGGCCGTGAAATTGGTGATATCCCGCTCGATTTGCTTCATAACCTCGAAGGCAAGGGCGTTCTGGCCTTTCATGCCAAGCGTAAAACCATACTCGTATTTGGCGTTGTTTCGGAAATAGCGGGCGGTTTTTATCTGGTCAGCATTTCCCTCCCGAATGACCTTGTCGAGCAGCACCACACATTTTTCCATGCGGCTTTTCACGTCGTCAATGTTCGATTGCGTGACGGTCACGGTGGTAAAACCATCCCGGTATTCCTGCAGGGCGTTGTAGGTTTCCACACCATTTTGGAGGTCTTCAACGGGCGTTTGGGCAAAAAGTCCGCTGTGGAGCAGCAAGAGTGCTGCCCCAACCATTGCGAAGCGTAAGAGTATTTTCATTTGAATTGTATGGAAATTATCGTGAAAAAGAGGGTCAAACCCGCTAGGCAGCTGGGCCACCCGACGAGATTTTAGTTGACCGACTTTTATTGTTTTAGGTATTCAATCCTAGCTGAAAGGCAATCTGGTTTTTTTAGTGAAGCGGACACTTCTTGCCTAAATGTTTCGGTACTCGTCACAGCATCTAAGCCGCCCACGAGCAGGCCAACATCCTCAATGACCAGTTTTTTGCCTTCGAAACTATAATGGTACAGGTAGTACTCTTTGCTATCGCTGTCCCTGCCCTGTGAGAACAAGAACGTGTGTCCGTCAAGCTTGGTTATCCAACCAAAAAATCGGGTGTCGTCAGACATATAGTTTTCGCCTTTTTCAAGCACTTCAATGCCGAAAGTTATAGCATCATCATTCGTGATTCGCACCTCCAAAATTTCCGCAGAATCAGACACGCTGCGCCAAGTGCCGAGCAGTTTTTTGTCCAATTTTTCTACTTTATTTTCTTCGCAAAGCGGGTAGGCAATGCCAACTGGGCAGCCGGTGGTAACTAGAGCCAACAAGAACAAAAAGCCGAGGCCAAAAACGGGATGAAGTGATTTTTTCATGAAAATGGGATAATTTTTATCGGTGAAATAAGCCGCAAATTGAACAGGTTTTAGGATTGGCGCAATACGATAAAATGCGTATTCACAATATTTTTTTCATTTCTTCATAGTTTTTCTCTGCCGCTGGGTCATTCTTTGTCATAAAGGCTTTTAGCTTTTTATTATTGATAAAAAAGAAGAATAAATCAATGCCCAAATTGACCAAAACCAATATGAAAACATAAGTGGTTGCGCCGCCAAATAAGATAAAAAAACCGCCCAGTATAACGGTTAATTGCTGTACCAATATTCGCCGAAATGGCTGAAGTAAAAGGGCTTCTGACGGGGTATATCTATATTGTTCCCGAATTACTTCCATGATAAATTGAGATAATTGCAGAAAGGAAAAAGAAATCAAAACCCAAGTCACTTTTTCAGTAGCTGCCTCATACATATTGTGGAATATGCCGCCAGGATATGCTTTTTCTGCAAAGCCGCCAAGCACGAAAAGTTGCACAAAACAGAAAAACCCAAAAAATACCAACATGAAAATGGGCAAGCATGAAGCGGGCATACTTTGTCCATTATTTAGCTTCGCCAATTCGGTGGCTTTGATTTTTGTTTCCGCATGATTTCCCCAACGATAATTTACATACCAAAGTCGCACTGCATGAAACAACATGGCAATCATCGTTTCCAAGAAATAGACCAAAATGAGCAGTGCGGCATTCCAATGAAAGAACAGGACACCAATCAGTGGAATCAAATTGAAAAGGATGATTTGCGCTAGTAGAATGTTCCTAGAAGTCTTATTCTCATTCAATTCTGCCATATCTTGCTTTTATTGCCATACTCAAAAATCAGTGCCAAACTACTTCACCCCCACCGGAAAATCCTGCCCAAACCCATAGCTCGACGGGTACTGTGGCGTGAATACTTATTTGGATTGAACATTTCCAATAAAACTTCAGGTAAAAACCTTAAATTTGTTGGAAAATCAAACAGCTTTCATGTCAGAAATAAAAATCAATATTCAAGACCGTTACCTCCGAGCATTTCTTGAGTTGTTGCAAACACTCAATTATGTGCAGGTAAAAGAAATCGGTGGCGTGGAGGTGAAGCAAAATGGGGAATCAGCTACCGAAGCCTTTTTGAAAACGCTTTCTGCCAATGACCCGCTTCGAAAAGCTATCCAACCAACAAGGGCGGCTGGTTCAGCCGATACTTTAGTTCAGGAGCAGGGGTATCTTAATACGGATTGGAAACGCCTCAGCAAATTGGCAAAAGACCTTGACATTCAAGAGCCGACCGACGATTTGCTGGCGCAATTAACTGCATGATACCAAATGAACCGCTACCTTTTCGACACCAATATTTTATTGCTTTTTCTTCGACAGGATCCCCGTTGGGATGATATTTTTTAAAGATTTTCGCTGGACAATGCTTTCAATTTTATCTCCATCGTGTCAATGGGCGAACTACATTCGCTTGGTTTGCAAAACAATTGGGGCGAAAAAAGGCTCGTACAAATTGAATTGCTCCGCAAGGATTTTGTCGTAACTGATATCAACGTTGAGGAAATCATAAGTCGGTATGCAGAAATTGACGCATTTAGTCAGGGAAAGCTCAAAGGTAGGCCACTTGAAAATTCTGCCCGAAACATGGGCAAAAATGACCTTTGGATTGCCGCAACTGCCTCTGTTTTCAATCTCAATTTGCTCACCACCGATGCTGATTTCGAACATTTGCAAACCTCTTTCCTAAACCTGCACCGAGTTAATCTTACGTCCCAACCTTGATTAGTACTCACTTCACCCCCACCGGAAAATCCTGTCCAAACCCATAGCTCGACGGGTACTGTGGCGTCCCCTTGTACTTCTGCGTCAATTCCGGGACCTGCTCCTGAAGGTAAGCGTCCAGTTCTTTCACCGTCACTTTGCCATCGCCCGTATCAGCAGCACCGCCCAAGCCTTGCAGCAGTGCATACGTGAAAACCCCATGTCCGAGTTGCGTAAACTCACTTGCAAATTGCTCCGAACCAGCCGCCGTCAGCCAGTGCGTGCCGGTGCTGCGGGCGAGCTGCGCAATTGCTTTTTCCTCGGCAGCGCCCCTTGCGGCCACCGTTCCCAGCGCCCCGCTTGATTGGCAAGCGTCGAGGATGAAGAGCTGTTTTTGCGCCTTTATTTTTTGTGAAAATGCCCGTAACTCACTGGCGCTCAAGCCTTTTTGCGCCAGCGCCCCATCATTGCCGTAGAGCTGCGTCACGTCATGTGGCACGAGGTAAAACTCTTTGCCGCCGTCTTCCGCCATCACGCCGTGGCCAGCGTAGTACATCACGAAAACATCCTGCGGTTTGGCGGCAGCCACCACTTTGTTCAGCTCCGCAATGATGTTTGCCTTCAAGGCATTTTCGTTGGTGATAAAATGCTCTTGGCAATTGCTGACTATTTTGCCGCAGTTTTTAACCATCGCATCCTTGAATCCAGTGGCGTCCGCAACGGCATAATTCAGGTTGTATTTCTGGTTTTTGTAATTGTTGATGCCCACCACGACGAGGTGCAGGGTCACCCCGCCCGAGCCACCAGAAGGGGGCGCAGCGGGCTTATAGTTCAGCACGATTTCCTGCGGCTGGCTCTCCGTCCGTTGGCTGTTGATGGCCACGGCCCGGAAGCGGTTTTCCCCTGCTATCAAGTTGATAGTGAACGATTTAGTGAGCGCATCGCCGCTCGGAGAGTCGTCCTCCACAGAGAGATTCCGGGTCGAGTTTTCAATCAGTTTCCCATTGTGATACAAGCGGATTTCAGCAATGGCGGCGTCTTCGCAAACGGCCTGCACCTGCACGGTAGCAGTCGGCGTGGTGACATTGAAATTGGGCGCATCGGCATCATCTGCCACTTCCAAATTCCTTTGTGATGTGCCGCTGTAACTGATTCTCACCGTCGGTGGCGACTTGATTTTATTGATGTCAACGGGCGGCGCACCTTTTTCCCCACCCATTATTTGCGTCAGCAAATTCGGGGTGTAAAAGCCCTCGTACAGCGCCTCCAACGGGATGATTTGCACGCCGTTTTTCACGTAGTACATCTTCTCCATTGCCCCCGGTGAAGCATCAAAACGGCCATCGGAGGTGGTCACCAACCAGTCGTCGGTATCGTCAAAAAGGGTGATGGTGGCGATGCAACGGTCGTGGTATTGCCCATCGTCCATGAACTGGTCCGTAGTCCAGATTTTGAAGTTCTCGGCCTGTGTCATAACCAGGCTCTGGTCATTGAGGAAGAGCACGTTCCAGACCATTTCCTTGTGGCCTTTCAGCGAGCTGTAAATCTCGCCCCTGTTGAGGTAAGACAGCACCACGCTACGTCCCAAAGCACCACCGTCCTCGCTGTTGGGGCGGGTTGCTGCAATCATTCCCGAAGGTGAAATGGTCGTGTACCACTCAGTTTCTGGCACCATGTTAACCATTTTGGCGTCCTCGCCGTTGGTGATGTTGACAATGTGCAGCTCGTCGCCTTGCTTCGTGAAAGAAATGGTTTTTCCATCGGGCATAAAGCGGAGGTTCTCGATGGTTTCTGAGTCAGCGGGGCGCACCCATTTTTGCTTCCCAGTTTTCACGTCGTAGCAGAGGAGGTCGTTCCACGTCATTGCGGAGCCGATAAAAGCAAATGTCGAACCGTCGGGCGAGAGGTCGCAGTAGTAGTCTTCGTCGGTTTCAAAAATGTCGAATGTGGTTTCACTTTCAATTGGAAACGCTTGCACCAGCTCCATTTTTTTGACATCCACCAAAATTGCGCCATTGGAAAAAACGAGACCCAGCATGTTTTTTTTGTCAAAAAGCCGCATGCCACGGAAGTCGCTTTTGCCGCCCAAATCAATCTGCTCGAAGTTTTTGGGCACCCGGTCATAGTCGAAACTGAACAGCCCTTCGTTGTCCACGAACACGAAGCCGCCCGTGCCTTTTTCGTTGAAACGCCAGCAACGGAACGCCTCCGGATCGCTGCCCGGCGGGGTGAAGCGGCGCACGGAGAAGCCGTTTTGGTCGAAGCCCATCATGCGGTCGTTGAGCATGATGCCTCCGTTATTTGGAAGGCGGGTGAGGTCACTTGAGCGGTAGGGCATCACGCCGAATTTCTGGCGGAACTTGGCCGTTTCGTAATCATAGCGGGTCATCGTGAGCCCCACCACTACCGATTTTCCGCTCGGCGAAATGCAGAGGTTGGCAGCGTTCATCATGCCGAACTTGATTTCCGGCATCTGCAATTTTTGCGAAAGCTTGAACGTGCTCAAGTCAAAACGGTAATATTCTCGATCGTTGTAAATCAACATTTTACCCTTGTCATTAGAGGCGATGAAAGTGCTCCACTGCGGTTCTACCTCCTCCTCGATGAATAGGGTTTTGGGCTGCCCGACCGACTTCCAAGTGCTCGAACTGATTTCTTCGAGGTTGAATTTTTTGCTCGGGCCGCCCGTCACGGCGAGGAAATTCCCGTTGGGTAAAAAGGCGTAAAGGCAGGGCGTTTCTTTGAAGGATTTCACTAGCTTATTGGTTCTCAGGTTGATAAGTCGGCTACCTGCCAATGCGTCATAGACAATCAACTGCCCGCCATCGGCACTGACGGCGAGGTGGGTCACATTGTGGGAGCCTTCGTAGGGTTCTTTCCAATCATGCACCGTCGTGGTGTTTCCCGTAGCGACTTCGATTTTTTTGATGGAATAATTGTCGAATTTCTCGCCGTCCCGTAGCGCCACGTATAGATAGCGGTTGTCGGGTGAAAAGACAGCTTGCTCCAACCATGCGGTGGTGTTTTGCATGAAAATATCCACCAAATCCAGCTTGTCCACATCGAACAGGAAAAGCTGCTCCCGCTCACAGAGCGCCGCCATGCTACCATTTGGGCTTACGGTAAGGTTGTTCGTGTTGCGGAAGCCTGTCTGCTGCTCCTGCACAAAGGGCAGGGTCTTGAGCAACCGCCCGCCACCCGTTTCCCAAAACTTAATTTCACCATAACTCACCGAAAGCAAAAGCTGCTCATCGGGCGTGTAGGCCACCGCCTCGGCGTAGTGTGTTTCCGGGAAAATGAGTTCGATGTTGTTCTCCGTGGCTGTTGGTTGCGGTACATTGACCACGGCTGGTTCCTCCTCGATTTGCGCTGGCGCATTGGGGTCGCCCTTCGGGAAATCATCGGGCAGCAAGAAAAGCGGGTCGCCTTCCCATTCGGTTTTTGGCAGGTCCATTGCCATCACGAAGCTGCTGCTGAAAGTCCATGCCAGCACCGTGTTGCCAGCATCCCCGTTGTAAATGACCCAGTGGTCGTCCTTACCGGGGTAGTTCGGTGTGCCGAGGCCAGCATCAATCACGGCTTCCCGGGTGGCTTGGTCGTCAAATTTGACGATGATTTCATACAGCGGCTTGCTGCCGTCGTTGTCAAAATAAAAGGTGACGGTGGCCAGCCCTTCTTGGTTGTAGTTTTGTTCGAACTCCGTCCGAAAAGTGCTGTCTTCGGGCTTGAGTTGGGGCCGGGCTTTTTTAAAATCAGCCATGCTCATGCCGAGCTGCGCACCTTCAATGGCTTGGGAGAAGATTTGGGCAGCGGGGTGTTCTTGGACCGTTTGTGCGGTTAGGAAAATAGGGAAAAAGGCAAAAAGAAAAACTGCGGCGCAGATTGTATTTTTCATAAAAAATTGATTGTCAGGATGTTGAATTCTAAAAATTGTCAATTTTAAATAAAGAAGGAAACCATTATCTTTGTCCAAAATCAGATTTCAATGAAAAGCGGCACAGCCACAAAACCCACCCGCCGAATATCCGTCGAAACCTATATCGCCTCCGAAGAGCGGGCGGAGGTTCGCCATGAATACGTGGACGGGCTACTCATACCTATGCCTGGAACTACCGACCTCCACAATTTTATTTGCCAAAACATCTTAATAGCATTGAGGCAAATGCTGAAAAGCACTTCTTGCAAGGTTTTCATGGAAAACGTGAAAGTTCAAATCACGAATGCCAAGCACTACACTTACCCCGATGTTTTCGTCACTTGCGACGCAAGGGATTTGGAAAGCCCTTACATCAAGAAATACCCGTCCGTCATTATCGAAGTCGCTTCGCCATCCACCAAGGTGTATGACAAAACAGACAAGTTTTTGGACTACCGAAAAATCGCTTCACTCCGCCATTATCTCGTAGTGGATACCGACCGGGAATTGGTCGAATGTTTCTCCACCAAGGATGGTAAGGAGTGGGAGGCCGAAATCTATACTTCAAAGAACGAGGCTGTTCCGCTGACTGCTATTGGTGTAAACCTCTCGCTTTCATCTATTTACGAGTAATTTTTACTCGTGCGTAATCTCCACCATCAGCGGCACCACCGTGCCTGTTTTCGCTCCGTTCACTTCAAACCCGATTTGGTTCAAACTGTACTTCACGTCGCTCGGCAGCATCAGCTTATTGCCGAGGGCCGCATGGATTTTGGCACTCAGACCACCAGCCGTGTTGTTCATTTGGAGCAGCATCTGCTTGGCGTCCAACGGTGATGGGCTGTACAGGATGAGCATATAATCGGTGCCAGGATTGGCGTCCATTTTCACGATTTTCGTTTCCGAAGGAAAGGCCACCGTCGAGCTTGGACCGATGTGCGGCGACATGTTGTCGTCGAAGGGGAGTATCTTATTCACCTTGCCCGTGAGGTCGGTGGCAAAAGCGTAAATGTATGATTCTGTGCTGGTTGTGATGTAAAAACGAAACTTCGTGCCGCTCGGGTAGGCGTTGTCCATGCGGTAGGCCACGAGGTTTTCCTTGTAGGTTGGTTCGTTATTCACCTCATTTTCTTCCTCCACCACAAGGTTGCGGGTGAGCACCCGACTGGCGGACATGGCCGCACCCGTGTTTTGGGTAAATTCAACGCTGCCCATCAGCACCACATCTTCTGGTTCCGGCGTGGGCAAGGGCTCAGGCGTAGGTGCAGGCTTGGGAGTTGGGGTCGGCGTTGGAGCAGGTTCCGGCTCCGGGTCATTGTTGGCGATGGGTTCTGGTTCTGGTTCGGCAGCAGGTGGGTAGGCTTGGAGTGCGACGAGCGCCCATTTTGCGAAGTCATCGTATTTCACCCAAAAAAAGCCCCCGTCCGCCCAACCCGTTCCCCAGGAATTGAGGATACGGAAAGCGCCGCCGTACTTGTTGTCGTCATAGCCAACCATGCACATCGCATGTTGGCCGTGCTGGCCAGATGGGCCGCCGTCTGTGGCTTGGGATTCCCACAGTGGGCCTGATGTGTAAAAACTTTCTGGCACGGTAAAGCCCAGCATGACCGGATAGCCCTCCGATAGGGCTTTTTTTACCGAATTGATTTTCACTTGGTTATCGGGTTCATCAGGGTAAAAAAGTATCTGGTAATCGCTGATTCGGAAGTCTATCCCCTCCAACATGGCATCGAAACCGACCTCTCCACCGCATGAATACGGCGTGGTTTGGATGCTGGAAACGCCCATCGTTTTCATCAGCTCAAAGGCATTTACGGGGTTGCTGCCGCCGAGGCAATCATTGTCGCCTTCTTCCTTGATTTGCTCGTAGATATACGTCGGAGAAAAGACCGCTTGGTCAATCATGCTGCGGTCGGTGACGCTGTGTTGCTTGGCCCATAGGATGGTGCGGAGGTGGTAGCCGGTGGCGAATGCGACACAGGTGCCGAACTGCCCTTGGTCGCCCGGTGTTGGGCAGTATTTTTCGAGCGAAGCCGAGGTGGGCATGCTCTTGTAGCTTTTCAGGGTCAATTTCGCCTTGTAGGGAATGCCCCGCAAGGATGGTTTATCGAAGACGAAACCAGTGCCTTTTTGTTGGGAAAACAGGCTAACGGTTGCCATTAATAACAGCGAAGTTGTTTAGACTTTCATTGATTTGGTGATTCTTCGGAGGAACATGACTGAAAAGGCCAGTAAATTCAGAGCTTTCCAGTTTCTGACGGTAGTCTCAAACCTCACCAACAGTATCTTGAAGGCATCCATCCATGCGTTGGCATGCTCTATGACGGTTCGGTCTTTATAAAGTTCTTCGTCAAAAATGTGGGTGCCACTTTCGTAAGGCTCCCTGTCTTTTGGCGATTTTTTGCGGGGGTTGGGCTTGATATTGGCGATTATTTCCTTTTCCTCGCACAAATCCTTGAAATCTTGGCTGTCGAAACCGGGGTCGGCATTGAGGAACAGGCCCTCAAAGTCTATGCCAGCTTCCTTGAGCATTTGGCATATCTCCTCGAACAGCTGCTTTATCTCGAACAGGTCATGGTGCCGCCCTTCTTGGGGCGTTGCCATTGCCAGCATTACACCCCGGCTGTCGGACAGGTAAAGTGAGTTGGTCGTCTCGCCTGACTTCCGCTTCTGATAGCCTACCGCCTCGCCGCCGTTCTTGCACAGCGTTTGGCTGCCGTCAAGCTCCACGCTGGACATGTCTAAGTGCAGGCGGTTGAGCCTAAGCAGGTTGAGCCAGACGTTGAGCCAGCAACCGTCTTTCGACCATTTGTTGAAATGGTAGAAGACGCCGCTCCATGTGATGCCCTTGTCTCCAAAGAACTGCTTCGTTGGCAGTTCACGCCATTGGCAGCCTGTTTTGAGCCGGTGCAAAATTGCTTGGACCACTGAGACAAGTGGCACGGTGGGTGGGAATCCACGTTTGCCAACTGTCAAATGAGGTATTATCCAAGTCTCAATCGTACTTTCGCTGAGTGTTCCCATGAGGTGCTGTTTTATGATTCGCACCACAAAATTTCACCTTTTTGGGAACACTTCTGAAAGTCTAAACAGTTTCAGCATTAATGTTTGGGAAAAACGGAATTTGGACATGTGGATAATTGTGTTTGAAAAAAGGATTTCAAGTCCTAAATATTGGGTGGAAATATGGTGCAAGATGGGCTGCTTTTGTGCGTATGGGCAATACGATGAAGTGCGTATAAAAATTGCTTGTTTCAGGTGGTATGGAAGGGTAATGCCAGTGAAAAATTTGCCGGAAACCAGCTCACGCCAGCTCCCGGCTCGAATCCACGATTTTGGGTTTGAGGCTCGTAGTTGGGAGGGTCATAGGATGGGTGCAAATAGACGGTATAGCTGGGAAGTGGGCAATACGATGAAATGCGTATATCAAGGAATTTTGCTAGTATCAAAGCGATTATTTTCTGAAAAATATTCAAACTGCATTGAGTCAAAGCAGCCATATTTGTAAAAAAAACAGGTTTTATGCGCAACGTCACAGCGACAAGGCAGAAGAAAATGAGCGTCGAGGAATCTATCGCCTTCGAGGAAACGGCTGACGTTCGGCACGAATACTATGACGGAATACTTACACCCATGCCTGGAATAACCACCTACCACAATCAAATTTGCGGCAATATTTACTTCGCCTTGCGAATCATTCTTAAAAGCACCTTGTGCAAAGTCTTCATGGAAAACGTCAAAGTCCAAATCGAGGGCAAAAAAGAATATACCTATCCCGATGTGCTGGTGACTTGCGACCCAAGGGATTTCGACAAGCGCTACATCATTGAGCACCCATCCGTTATTTTTGAGGTATCATCGCCCAGCACCAAGGTTTATGACAAAACGGACAAATTCATCCGCTTCCGCAAAATCAAATCATTGCAGCATTATATCGTCGTGAACTCCGAGAAAGTGGACATCGAAATCTACACCAAAACGGGCAACGAATGGACTTCCGAAAGCTTCACCGATGACAAAAATGATTTAGATTTAATGGCTTTGAACATAAAACTTCCTATTGCCGAAATTTATGGAGACGTACTCAATGTCGGCAAGAATTAAGCTTTGCTAAACGCACATTTTTACGATGATTTTTGTGCTACCGCGACCGCTGGCCACTTCTAACAATCCTCCCATTTCCGCAGCCCTCGCCCGCATGTTTGCCAAGCCATTTCCAGTAGAATTTGATTTAGTGTCAAAACCTTTCCCATCATCCGAAACCATCATTTTCAGCGCATTTTCTGCCACCTCAAAAACAACCCGTACGCCCGTTGCGTCAGCATATTTCACCGCATTCGTAATCGCCTCCTGCGCAATGCGGTACAAGTTCAGTGTCTGCGAAGGTGATAGCATCAGCGTAGTTTCCGGCACTTCGATTTCTACGGGCAGCGGCGTCGCCCGCACGGCAAAATCCCCAATCTTTTCCCCCAATTGTTTCACTGAAAACTGCTCGTGCCGGATGGCCCAAATCGTCTCCCGCAGCATCCCCATTGCCTGCCGGGCATTGCCACCGATGGCTTCCAGTTCGCCCTTTTCCTGCTCATTTTCCGTTTGAAAAGCCTTGCGGGACAAGGTGCTGCCGATGATGGTCAGCTCTGCACCCAAGTTGTCGTGGAGGTCACGGCTGATGCGCAAGCGCTCCTCCTGCAAGCGGTTGGCAGCCTCCGAAGTGGCCAGTTCGGCCTTTAGTTCCGCCTCTCGCTGCCGTTGTTTTTGCTGGCGCAAAATGAGCCCGAACACCGCCAGCGCAGCCAGCAGCAACAGCCCCGCCAGCACCAGCAACCAGTTCCTTCGTTGCAATTTCACCTCCTGCCGTGCCAGTTCCTTTTCCTTTTTTTCCGTCTCATATTTCGTCGCCATTTCCGCCAATTGGCGGCTGCGCTCTTCGCTGAACATACTATCTTTCAGCGCATAACTTTTTTGCAGCCACTCCTTGGCCAGCGAATCGCTGCCCATCGCCGAATACGAGTCAGAAAGCATTTGCATCGCATGGCGTCGGAGGTCGTTGAAGCCGATAGCTTCCGATTTGCGGAGCGCCTCTTGAAAATAGGGCAGTGCCTTGCTGGGCTGACCCGCATAAAGCTGCGTTTCGCCCAAATTATTGATGGTGATGGCCACACCGTTCGCATCGCCGAGCCGCTGCCGGATGTCCAAGGAACGTTGGAGCATCCCCACGGCTTTTTCAAAAAATCCCCGCTCCGTGGCCACGGCGGCCAAGTTGTCGAGGGTGTAGCTGAGGGCGTTTTGGTCGCCCGTCCGTTGGAGCAGGCCAAGCTCTTGGGTGAAACTGGCCTCCGCTTCGTCCAGTTTTCCCAGCTCCAAATAGACCACCCCTCGGATGTCGTAGGAGGCCGTGATGCAGCTCGTGTCCCGTGCTTCGGTGCAAAGCCGGATGGCTTTTTCGAGGTCGGCCAGCGCCTTTTCGTGCTGCCCGGTTTTCTTGAAATAATTGGCCATTTCCCGCAGCACGTTGCCCTCGCCGACGAGGTCTTTTTGCGCCTCGTACAGGTCGAGCGAGCGCTGGTAATGGTCAAGCGCTTTTTCGTAATCGCTCTTTAGGTAGTGAACCACGCCAAGGTTTTTCAGCGTGAGCGCTTCTGTTTTTGGTAGGTTTTGTCGCTTCGCAATGGCCAATGCCTGCTGTCCGAGCGCTATCGCTTGGTCAAAATTATTGGAGTAAAACGTGTAGAAATTCTCGTTGATAAACTCGGCCTTCTGGCGTTCGTCCATGTTTGGAAGCAGCGCAGCGAGGCTGTCAGCGGACGATTGTGCAGACACAATTTTTGCGCAGCACAAAACCAAGAAATACATGGCGATACGTGGATTCATCGGGACAAATAAACGGGAATTTGCCGGGCTTGTTCGGCTGCTTTTTTCCTAAAAGATAAACAGGCTGCCCAGCAAGTGCCGGGAAGCCTGTTTAGCCGCTCAAAAAAATAGAAAAGCCGCTACTCCTCCCACACCTTCAAGAACCGCCCGTAAGCTGGCAGCCCCGTCTCTTCGCCCCGTGCAATGACGTTGTAAGTGCCTGATTTCCAGTTGAATACAAGCACTTGAACAGGGTTGTTGCCCTTGTCGAGCTGCACTTTCATGGAATGGACAGGTCGGCCCATCTGGTCGTAGAAATCAAGTGTTGTAGCTTGCGCAATTGGTGAAAACACGTCCACCGTCACCTGATAGCTGGTAGGGCTTGGATACAAACGGTCGAGGACAAGCCGTTGTCGGTCGTCCGAACGGGCGATACCAGTACCGCCACCAGCGCCAAAGCTGCTCACGTTCACATCCCTTTCGAGGTAGCAGATTTCACCCCAACCAGCATCCAGCAACTTGATTTGCAGGTGATAATTCCCTGCGGTCAAGTTGTTGATGGTCAATGGGTTGGCGCAGTTGTCCAAGCACTGGAAGTTCAGCGTCCAGTTTGGGTTAAAAAGCTTGATGAGGACGTGCGGGGCAATTGCGTTGGCGATGATCAGGCTGCTAGTGGCGGTAGTGATGCTGATGGCGTTGCAGTCGGGTTGGCCAGTGCTACCGCCTGTGACGGTGAGCGGGAAGTAAACGGTATTGTTGTTCTCGTTTGCCTCAGCCACTGTGTTGCCGGGGTCGGCGACCATGAGCAAATAGTAATTGCCGGAGGCAACCGTCGAAGGTATCGTGACTTGTGGGTAAAAAGAAGTGTGGTCGCCTGAAGTCACGTTTACAGCACCTTCATTGGCAAGCACAATATCATTTGCGCTGTAAACATTGTCTGCCGAGAGCAGGTATCTAAGCGTTGCCCCATTGGCGCTGCCGAGGCCCAAATTGTAAAGCGTAAGGCTGGTGTAGATGAAATTCCCTGCCTGTACGCTGTTTGGGTTGATGCTCGCACCAAAAATGGCGAGGTCAGGCTTCGGATTGGGCACTTCAAGGCAGCTCAATGCTTCTACGAACACAGCGTTGTTTTTTTCCGATAGGAAAACGATTTCGCTGCCGGAAACGGCCAACCTGCGAACACTCGCCGCATTGGAAAGCTTCACGTATTTTTCCCAAATAACCGTGCTGCCCAGTGTTTTCTCCAGCTTCACAATATTGGTCGCTGGGAAGAGGTAGGAAGGCAATTGCTGGATGTAGCTGCCACGGAGTTTGCTGCCATCTACCAGCAGGGTCACCCAAGTATAGCCGTGGGTGCCATAGCCCATCGAAGTCTGTTCATAAGTGTCGAAGAGGTAGTCGGAGATGAAGAATCCGTTCTCGAAGTGACCATCCCGGTAAGTGCTGCCATACCAACTGCCCCGGTGGGCATAATTGGCATAGCTGCTATTGACGGTATATTGTCCGCAGCTGTTTCGACCCAAACTGGCCGAGCCAGAGAAATTGGGCCCTTGCACTTGTTCGCCAGATAATACGTTCAAATTGCCATCGGCAATAAATAGCCTGGTTTCCATGCTAGGCATCCCGCCGCTACGGAGCATGAATGCAAATTGGTTGGGTGCAATTTGCTGTGGGTAGCCCACCGACAGGTAGTAAATCGGCCCAAACCCACCAAATTGCAGGGATTGCTGAATTGCGAAGCTGGCATTGGTTCGGATGATATAGACGTTCGCATCTGCGTTTTTATAGCCAAATACGATATAGTCATTATTAAACTCCGTAAAGCCGAGTATATAGTCATATTGGCTGGTCAGCGACGCAGGGATGGGCTGGCTGTAAACGATGGCTGCGCCAAGCGTTTTTACAAAGTTCCCATTCGAAATGCCGTAGCTTGGGTAAACGGGCGGCACACTGCCAGCTTGGTCGTTGATGACCTGCCCCATGCCATCCAGCGTGGCTTTGCGGAAGCCGCTGCTGTTGGCATAATGCACCTCCAAATTGCCATTGGCGGCTTGGGCGAGGCAATTCATCGCACCGACTCCGATGAGGTCATCGCAAACGCCCGGCCCCGCTGCCGCTTGCACGAGGAACGGCACCGACACGGTGTTGTTGTTTTCGTTGCTCTCGGTCACTTGCCCGTCGGCATCCAACCAGAGGTGGAGGTAATATAGGCCTGAGGTCAATGTACTGGGCAACATGGAAGCGCCGGGTACTTCCGCCACACTGAAGCCAGCGATAAAATTGCCCGTGGGCACGATGCCGTCCTGGATGCCATTGGTGTTGAAAGTAGGGCTGGTCGAAATCCATGCCCGCACGATGAAGTCCTGCGGGGCATTCCCGTTGCCGATATTGGCCATGTCGAAATTATAGGCCAGCACTTGTCCCGGCGTGCCCGGTTCATTGTAAATGACCAAGTTCGAAATCGTCAAATCCGGCGTCAAAACAGGTGGCTGGCTCCCGCCCGTGCTCGCCTCATCATCCTCATTCACCGTCGGTGGTGTGCCGTTGTTGGGCTGGCTGTCCACATCCGTCTGGTCAGCGGCGGTAACTTGGGCGTAGGTGATCGGAGCCCCATTTTGCAAGAGAAAATAACTCACCTTGAGCGTGGCCGTGCCGTTGGCGGGCACGCTGCCCACCGTCCAGATTTGGTCACTGTTCGGGTTGAAACTGCCTTGCGAAGCGACAAACTCATTGCCGCCTGTGTAAACGACGCCTGCTGGTTTTAGCCATTTCACTTTCACGCCCGTTGCCGCTTGCGGCCCTTTGTTTACAAGTGTGAGTGTGGTGGTGTAGTTGCTGTAAATGACCGGATTGGCGGTGTTTTGCGCTAGCGAAAGCTCCAAGTCAATGCCGTTGCCGCCGCCTGTTGTCACCGTCACAGACTGGTCTTTGTAGTTGCTCAAATAGACATCTTCGCAGAAACTGGTATTGGCGTACATCCTGATGGTATGCGAACCAGTTGGTACCGAAGGTGGCACGGTGACCTGCACAGTCTTCGTCACGGTGTTCGATTGGCTGAAATCGGCAAGGGTATAATTGACCGTGCCGAGGGCAATATTTGGGCTGAGGTCGGAGATATAAACATTAACCGGGAAGCTGGTGTTGGCTGGCAGGGTGAAGCCATTGGCGAGGTATTTCACCGTCACCTGCAAGGGGAAACTGCTGCCCGCCGCCACGGTGGCCGGCAGGCCGGAATAGCTGTCAAGTATTATGTCCGGTGCGCCAATCTGTACCGTGAAGGGGTTGATGAGGTTGTTCGCCTCGTTCGATTCCGCCACTTGGCTGTCGGTGTCAATGATGACAATGACGTAATATTGGCCGTTGGCCAATGAAGCAGGCACGGGCTGTCCGGGGCCGATGAAGGCCGGGCCGCCGTTGTTCAAAACGTTCAGCGAGGGCAGGTTCACGGTGCTCCAGAGCACATCGTTGGCCGAAAGCATGTTGTCCGTCGAGAAGTAGAACTTCACCTTGAAGGCCGTCGCCGCCACATCGCCATTGTTGTTGATTTGCATCAGCATAACAGCAAATGGCTGGCCGGGAGCGGTGAAGCAGTTGTTCGTGCCGGGTATGATTTCATGGACGTAGCCCAGCAAGTCCGGCAGCCCCGTCACGGAGCAGGGCGGCGGCGCTGTCACGGTTGCGGTTGCGGAGCAATTGGCTGTTATGTTGTCCGTGAAATTCAGCGTCAAATTGCCCGTCGAAATGGCCACATACTGGATGTAAAGTGGCGAGCCATAAGTTCCGTTGTAGGTTGCGCTCAGTTGTGGAATGAATAGCTGATAGCCAGCCCCGCCTGCTGGGTTCGTGGCATTTACGTTAAAACTATAAGTGTCGTCGTTGGGATTGTTGGGGGTGTTGTTGTTGCTGCAAACGATATTGGAAACCGTGGGCGTGATGGCGCAAGTGGGGCCGCCGCTACCCGATACGAGACAGGCGTCGTCCACTGTGAAGCCATTGCTCAAGTCCTTGGAGGCCAGCCAATAAACATAAACTGCGCCGGGAGGAGCTGTGGCAGTGATGCTGTTTTGTTGGTAATTAGTGGACTGAAAACCATAGCTGTTGCCGCCAGGTATTTTTACCCAGGAAGCGTTCATGAAGCGCAGCTCGAATATGAAATTTCCCTTTGACCAAACCTTGACCGTGTAGCTGGTGCCCACGGTGGCGGGAAGCGCCTGACCAATCGAGGCAAACCCACTTCCGCTGACAGTAGCGGCCTTTGTGCCGGAATGGGCGTCAGTGGTGATGCTGACATTGCCCACGGTCGTCCATCCCGTGAGGCCGGATTCGAAGCCAGGGTTCGTCAGGAGGTTGCCTGTACATTGGGCATTGGCACCAAAGTAAAACAGGAATAGCCCAGCAAGGGCTGCAAATAAAAAACGGTTATGCTTGTTCATGTGCTGGAAATTTTAAGGATGAGTGGGAATGAAGCTGTATTGGCATTCGCCAATCAAGACTTCTTGCGGTGCAAATGTCAATGGAATGGGCGGAGGCCACAGTGATTTTGGTCAATGCGTTGGGTGAGTTTTACCAGAATGGGATGAAGGCATGAAAATTAGCAGCGATCGCAGTAAAAAAGAACGCAGCAAGGCAATGTCAAAGTTTTTTGGTTCAGGGCGGAAAAGATAGGGAAATGCTATTTTTTTTCTCAAGAAATACTGGCTTCAAGTTTTCTCATTTGCCAGCTAAAAAATGGCAACCCAACCTTATCTTTGCTCAATCATTATCAATATCTCAACATGAAAACACTCCTCACCTCCTTCCTCCTCGCCGCCGCCGTTGCTTCGGTTGCTTCGCAAACCACGATTCCACCCGGCATGGCTTACGTCCCCTATACCCGATTGAACTACGATTATTGGCGGGACATTGACAATAACATTCGCATCAAAAACCACTATGCCGCCCAATATGTCGAATCGAATTATCAATACCAATGGTAC
>JBGSWN010000207.1:0-8261 GCA_041752395.1 Saprospiraceae bacterium
GGGCCAAACGGCTTCATTTCCTCGCTGAAAAACCTTGATAGTTTGGCAGCAGGCATATACTACTTGACAGTTTTGGATGTGGCTGGCTGCACCGTGCTGGACTCCATCAACGTCACGGAAGAATCGGCGCTGACCGCCGCATTGGAGGTGGATTGGGTGACTTGTTTTGGCGAAAAAGATGGCCGGATTCAAGTAATTCCGATAGGTGGCAATCCACCGTACAAAGTCAGTTTCAACGAAGGCCCTTTTGGCGGAGCCACCGAGTTTTCGCTGCTCGACCTTGGCCTTTACGACATCACCGTGCAGGATGCTTATGGCTGCGAATGGGTGCAGGAGCAGATTTATGTGGGCGAACCCAAACTGCTAACCGTTGACCTTGGACCAGATACCATCCTAAACTATGGCAGCACCCTGCTCCTCGACCCGAATATTTCAAACCTGACCGACCCCGGCGCTGCCATTTTCCATTGGTACTCCAATAATCCTGAGCTTACGCCCAAGGATACGGCGAGCCGAGTCGGGGAGTTTTACGTGATTGGACAGTCCACCGTGACCTTCACAATCGTGGACAAAAACGGCTGTACGGCGGAGGACATGATTAATATCTTCGCTAAGGAATTGCGCAATGTATTGGTGCCGACGGGCTTTGCGCCAAGCGCTGGCGGCAGTAGCCAAAACGACCTGCTGCATGTGCACGGCACCCCGGAAATGGTGAAAGAAATCGTGACCTTCCAAGTCTTCGACCGCTGGGGAGAACGCATGTATGAAGCCCAGAAATTCCAAGTCAATGAAGATGCTACCGGGTGGGATGGAACCTTCCAAGGCAAAGATATGCCAGCAGGTGTATATGTCTGGTATATGGTGGTGGATTTTGTGGACGGGGAACGGGTGAAATATAGGGGGGAGACGACGTTGATTCGTTAGATGAATGCGGGTTTAGAAAGTTTAGAAGGTATAGAGGGGCGCTCACTAAACCTTCTAAACCTCCCTAAACCCGCGATAATATAAAATTGAAATCATGAAACCATACCTATTTATAGCAGCCATTATATTTTCCGTTTTAAGTTGCGAAAACAAACAAGAAATAAGCTCCATCAACCCTGAAAACTGGTCCAAACGTACCGCAGACATCAGCCAAAAAGATTCCTTGGAATATGGCAAATCTTACCTGCCTGTTTATTCCCAAATATATAGCATATCGCAGCACCAGAAATTCAACCTGACAGCTATGATTAGTTTGCGTAATACCAGTGAAAAGGACACCATTTATTTATTGAAAGCAACCTATTTCAATACACATGGCGCAGCAATCCGCTCCTATTTTGATAAGCCCATCTATCTCGCTCCAATGGAAACCACCGAAATCGTGATTGACGAATTGGATATAGAAGGCGGCACCGGTTCCAGTTTTATCATCGAATGGAAAACCCCAAAAGGCTGCCCCGAACCGCTGTTTGAGGGGGTGATGAATTCCTTGCAGGGGACGCAGGGCTTGTCGTTTATTACGGTTGCGAAAAGGATAGAATAAAGCAAAAAACAAAGCCAGGTAAACAATGGGCGTTGATTGCGAAGCGCCATAAATTTAATAGCAATGAACAAAACAGACGAAAAATTCTTCGAACGTGCGGACCAGCACATCAATTTGTCCAATGAGCAGCTATCCAACGCAGGTGCAGGCAAAGTCAGTGCCTCGATGTTGTACAGCGTGGCAAGGTTCAATGCTTGGGTAAGCGCCATGGGCTTCCATTCTGCCAAAGAAATGAAGGATGCGAAACAGGAAACCATCCGGTACTTCATGGCAGAATACGAGAAAATGTTGGGAGAAAACCTGGATGATTATATCGAGCATTTTGATGATTATATGGGCGGGACGGAGGTGAATTAAATTTAACCGAATGAGTGGGGCGGCGACTTGTGACACTAAACCCCCTACACCCTAACAATCGGAAATTTCCACCAATTCATCACAAAAAATTTTCATTTCTCCCACCATTTCCCCAAATTGCGTCTGAAAAAAAGTTTAGGAGGTTTAGAAAGTTTAGGGGGGTAGAACGGCCCAACATCTAAACCTCCTAAACCCGCTAAACTTCCAAAACCTTAACGAAACGAAAATGTCACTAGCAAGTCGCTTCTCCAATGGATGGGAAATGGGCATGACCAGCCTCCGCATCCTCCAATCCAACCCGAAACTGCTGCTCTTCCCCGTCTTTTCCAGCCTCTCGCTGCTCATGGTCTGTGGCACCTTCCTCGGCGGCATCGCCATCGCCTCCGGCCTCGACTTCAGCGGCTGGACACAGGACGCCAGCGGCCTGCAATACCTGCTGCTCTTCGGCTTCTACCTCGTCAATTATTTCGTCATCGTCTTCTTCAACGTCGGCCTCGTCTATTGCGCCAAGCGCATCTTCGAGGGCCACGAAGTCACGCTGACCGAGGGCCTCAACTTCAGCTATGGCCGCATCGGCGTCATCCTGCAATGGGCCGCCCTGGCCGCCACCGTCGGCGTGGTGCTCAAGACCATCCAGGAAAACAGCGGCCTCCTAGGCAAAATCATCGTCGGCCTCATCGGCATGGTGTGGAGCATCGCCACCTATTTCGTCGTGCCCGTCATCGCCTTCGAGGGACTGTCGCCCATCGCCGCCGTGAAGCGCTCCGGTGCCATCATCAAGGAGAAATGGGGCGAATCCCTCTCCGCCAATATCGGCTTCGGCGTGTTCTACCTCGTCGGTTACCTTATTATAATAGGTGCAGGCCTGCTCCTCTGCTTCACCATCCACCCCATAGCCGGCATCGCCCTTGGCATCTTGGCCGCCCTCGTGCTGCATACCATCGTTTCTGCTGCGCAAACCGTGTTCCTCGCCGCCGCTTATCAGCGGGTGAAGGAAGAGCCTTTTGGGGATTTTAGCGGGGAGGTGCTGGATGGGATGTTTGTGCGGAAGTGAGGATATAACACTCAGGCGGCGACTTGGAGTCGCCGCCTGAGTTTAGGCTGAATAAGTTGTTCGGATAAAATTAAAAACTAAAATTTGATTTAAAATGGGGATGGATATTGTAGCAATTATGAGGCATTCTATGTCGGTAGAAGAATTATGCGTATTACCAGATAAAATCAACACTTGGACTGATGTCTTCAAACATTATTCTAAATATAATGAAAACCCAAAAAAGCAAATTGATGCAAAATGGGACTATGTTAATCCAACACCAGAGATGTTAATAGCACAATTCGAAGGTTACGAAAAACATTTGTCAAACTTTAGCACATTCAGTATTAGCTCTTCCTTTGGAGATTTTAAAATAAACAGAAATACAATTATTGCATGCCCTTGGAGTCAGCATAAGTATGGCAATTTATATGATTACGAAAGTAGAAGGTATGTCATAATATTTATGCGTTTAATAGCAAAAGAATTGAGCAGTGAAAAAATAATTTACTGCCCTGATAGCTCATGTTCAACCGAAATTTTATATGATAAGGCATATGATGGGATGAGCATAGATGAAATAGAAAAGTTTGGATTAAATCTATTCGGGAAAATACCAGAAACTTTGACAGAAGCAATCTATAATTATTTTTTTATTGATGATTTAAACTTGATTCTTGAGGATTACCCTAAAGATAGTTATCTTTTCAATAGGAACAATGAAGAATATTTCCTAAAAGCAAAGTTTGGAAAACAATTCATAATCCATAGAATATAAACAAGTTGTCACAAGTTTACCCTTCCACACAACACCTCCCTGAAGTTCAGGCAAGTTTGCAACTTGCCTGTGCAGGCTTTAGCAAATTAGCAGGCTCTTTTACCTGAAAGCTTCCATTGAAGCAGCACTTGCGGTGAAGTAACACGGTCTGCCAGACCGTGCTTTTCCATTCGCCGGATGCTGCCTATCTTGCAAGCGTGGAAGCACGGTCTGGCAGACCGTGTTACCTTGAGACGAAGTCCAAGCATTAACGTCGGCGAGGTTCAAAACCTCGCCGACGTTTGGTTAAACAAACAAATTAGTGCTGCCTAATAAAATCGTCTGCATTCGCAAGCTCCACAAACAACAAAACCTCATGCTAACAACTGCAAAATACATCGTCCTTCTTTTCGGCCTTTTCCTAATAGCCGCCGGGTTTTTGATGCTATTCGCACCCTCCAAGGCACGGGCCACCGTGATGAAGGCAGGCAGCACCAATTTCATCAACTACGCAGAAATCACCATTCGGATGATACCCGGCGCAGGCATGGTTTTGTATGCCGCCCATTCAAAATTCCCGGAGATATTGAGCATCGCAGGGTGGTTCATCATTGCCACTTCCTTGGTGCTGTACCTGGTTCCCCGGCGGCTCCACCACAGCTACTCCGTTAGGAGCGCCGAACTATTGAAGCCGACCTATTTCAGGTTGATTTCCCCATTTTCTATGTTGCTCGGCGTGGCGGTGGTGTATGCAGTGATGTAACACGGTCTGCCAGACCGTGCTTTTCCATTTGCCGGATGCTGCCTATCTTGCAAGCAAGGAAGCACGGTCTGGCAGACCGTGTTACCTTACTGAAGTCCAAGCATTAACGTCGGCGAGGTTTTGAACCTCCCCGACGTTTGGCCACCATCAATAAAAAACAAGAACGATGAAAACGAATATTAGCGAAATAAATGATTTGCACCATATTGACTTGTATTTGCACTTTTACAATGACCTCCTGGACGATGTTCGGACAAGTATGGAATGTGAATTCATCCTGAAGGAATGCGGGCTAAAGCCTAAAAGCAAAATACTTGATTTAGCTTGTGGACACGGAAGGCATTCTATTTACTTTGCGAATCAAGAACACCGTGTCAGTGGGGTTGATTTGAATGCCGGATTTATTGAATTTGCCAAACAGCAAGCTGCCGATCAAAACATCGCAATTGACTTTAAAATAGGGAACATGCTGAATATCGAATATCAAAATGAATTCGATTGCATCCTACTGCTTTATAATAGTTTTGGGTTTTTAGACAAGCAAGATGGAATCGCATTGATTCAGAAAATAAAATCCGCCTTAAAAAGTAATGGGAAAATCTTTCTCGACATTAAAAATAGAGATAGCATCTTAAAAGAATTGACCAGCTGCCAAGTAACAGAGAAAGGAAAAGACTTAATGATTGATAGGTTGTCTTTTAATCCATTAAATGGAACTACTACAAATAACAGGATATACATCAAGGATGGGAAAAGATATGATACACCCTTTAGTATGCAATTGTACAATTATTCAGAATTTGAAGCGCTACTCACAGCAAATGGGCTAAGAATAAATAAATTATATGGGAATTGGAACGGAAGTGAATTCAATATGGATTCAAAGAGGATAATTGCAATTATCGAGGATAAATAATTGCTTTCATCGCAAAAAAGGCTGGAAATATAAAACGTCGGCAAGGGATTCAACCCTCACCGACGTTTTCTTTTCTTCAAAATTGGAAGTTTAAAGCATCTAACTAAACCTGCTAAACCCTCTAAACTTCTTACTTACAGCACCCTGAAACGCACAGGCAGTGTCACCACCACGTTCACAGGATTGCCACCGAGCATGGCTGGCTGCCAATCCGGCATATCCAGCATGGCATCTAGGACTGCTTTTGAGCAGCCATCGCAGGCTTCTTTCTTGCTGTCCACCCGGTTGATGGAAGTCACCTGGCCCTTTTTGTTGATGACGAAGGTCACGTATTCCAAGCCATCGCTACCATCCGCTAGGTCAGCCGCTGGGTATTTCACGTTCTTTTTTGCCCAATCAGCCAAGGCATTGTTTGAGCATTTCTGCGGGTTTTTGTTCGACACACAATCCATGGAGAATAATGGTGGGCGGTCCGTCTGTGATATGGTATAAATCACAGGCATTTCTTTCACTTTCAGCTTGGCAGGAGTGGTCGGTTTTTTGTTCTTGGGCAACTTCGCTTTGTCCTCGATGATGGTCGGGTCGTCCTCCACATAGTTGTAGGAGAAGTCGTAATTTTCATCTTCGGCAGGCATGTCTGAGGCCATTTGCTCATTGGCCATCCTGATAGAATCCATTCTCATGGAATCCATTTGATGTTGCATGGCCTCGCTGTCGGTGGTGGACTGATTTCCATCAGAATTGCAGGCACTGAACATCCAAACACTCAGGAGGGAAGTTAAGAGTACCCATTTAAACGGTTGCTTTTTCATAAATTTACTTTTTTAAAGTTGAAGGTTGAAGGAGTCTTTCGTAGGGAAAACGGATGGGTGTGGTGGATGTTCAATTTGTTGTAACACGGTAATTTTCAATTTTCAATTCTCAATTCAACCCCTATCTTTCGCCCATGAAAATCCTCCACACTTCCGACTGGCACCTCGGCCAAAAGTTTATCTCCCGTGACCGGGAGGAGGAGCATCGGCTCGCCTTGGATTGGCTGGTGCAAGTCATTGAAAACGAGGGCGTTGAGCTGCTCATTGTTGCCGGAGATGTGTTCGACATCGGCAATCCTCCAAACTATGCGAGGGCGCTGTACTACGGTTTTTTGAAGAAAATCATCCGCACCAAATGCCGCCACGTCGTCATCACCGGCGGAAACCACGACTCCCCGCAGATGTTGGATGCCCCCCGTGAGCTGCTCCAACTCCTCGATGTTCACGTGGTCGGTGCCGCCACGGAAGACCCCCTTTCACAAATCATCGTGCTCAAGGACGACCAGGGCGAACCAGAAGCCATAGTCGCTGCAGTGCCGTTCCTGCGTGACCAAGACTTGCGCCGTGCAGCAAGCAGTGATGGCGGACAGGAGCGCATCGAGCGCATCAAGGAAGGGATTTTGGCGCATTACGTTTCTGTGGGAGAAGCAATGGCTCCCTTTGCGCAGCTAAAAATCCCGAAAATCGTGACCGCCCACCTCTGCGTCACCGGCGCCGAGGCCAGCGACAAGCAGGACAATATCTACCTCGGCAACACGGAAAACATCCGTGCCGACCAGTTCCCCAACGTGTTTGGCTATGTGGCGCTGGGGCATATCCATCGGCCACAATCCATCGGCGGCATGAAGCAGGTACGGTACAGTGGCTCATTGATTCCGCTGAGTTTCAGCGAGACGAAGGACGAGAAATCGGTGACGCTGGTGGAATTCAAAAAGGACAAACTCGATAAAATAAGTATGCTCACCGTCCCTGTCGGTCGCCGCTTGAAGACCATCGAAGGCAGCCTGGAAGCGGTGCAGGAAAAGCTGGAGTCGCTGAACGAGCGCTACAAGGACGAGCTTGCCCCGTGGGTGGAAGTGTTGGTGGAAACTGACCGTCTCATCCCGAACCTGAACGGTCTGCTCCACGATTTCACGAAGGACATGCACCTCGAAATCCTGAAACTAAAAGTAAAAAACCAGTACCTCCCGCTGGACATGCAAGTAGAAAACGAGCAATTGGAGGACTTACGCCCGATTGATGTTTTCCGAAAAAAACTTGAAAGTGCAGGTAAGCCGCCGGAAGATATGGAGGGGCTGGTAGAGACGTTTCGGGAGTTGGAAATGTGGATGGTGGAGAGAGTGAGCAAATGAGAGAGTGAGAGGGTGAGCGGGTGAGAGAATACGTCACGATTCTCGTTAGGTACACGCCGCTTTGTCATTGCCGCAGGCAACCTGCAACGTCAAATGTGCTGTCCTATATAACATCGCAGGTTGCCTTCGGCAATGACAAAAATTACGCAAAGCGGGGCTTGGACGTAAATTGAGAAATCGAAGATTCACGTAAGTAAATTAGAAATTGAACAATCATGCAACAACAATTCAACGATAAAAACAACGACATCCAAATCTGGATAAAAGACCGCCTCGTGCCACGGGCGGAAGCGAAAATCTCCGTTTTCGATAGCGCCGTGCAGGGCGGCGATGCGGTTTGGGAGGGCATTCGGGTCTATGATGGCCGGATTTTCTGTCTCGACCGCCACTTGGAGCGGATGCAGAACTCGGCCCATGCGCTGGCATTCGCCAATGTGCCTAACAACGAGTTCATCACCGACGCCATCCGCCAAACGCTGAACGCCAACGGGATGCGGGACGGCGCTCACATCCGCCTAACGCTGACACGGGGCGAGAAAATCACCTCCGGCATGGACCCTCGGCTGAACCAATTCGGTTGCACGCTCATCGTGTTAGCCGAGTGGAAACCACCCGTTTATCCGCCGAGCATCAAGCTCATCACATCGAGCGTCCGGCGGAACAACCCGATGTTTTTGGATTCCAAAATCCATCACAACAACCTGCTGAACAATATTTTAGCAAAAATCGAAGCCAATTAC
>JBGSWN010000208.1:0-9463 GCA_041752395.1 Saprospiraceae bacterium
ACCCCTCCACCCAAAACCTCGCCTCCTCCAAGCTCGTCCCATATTCGAACTCGCCATGTAACCGCAGCTCCACGCCCGCTGTCACCTGGCTGGCCTCCACCAATCGGCAGACCGTCGGAGGCATCAGGCTGTCCGTTCCCGTGAAATTGCAGCCTTCCGCCACCTGCACGAACGACTGCAAAAAGACGGCGTTCACCTCCCCGCTCAGCAGGGGCATGATGGGGATGCTGGTTTTTACCACGGTAGCTTCCACTTCGTAAAAATCGAGGGTATTGACGACCTGCTGCGTGGAAAGCAGTTCGGGCAGGTGGTGGGCGAAGAAGATGGGATAATGCCGGTGGCCCTCCTCGAAGCTGGCATGGGCGAGTTGGGCGAGGTTGATGATTTTCTGCGGGAAGAGGCGGCCATCGGGTCGCAGGTATTGTCGCAAATGGCGGAACACCTGCACCTGGTATTCATTGGCGCAGTAAATGCTCATCATTTCACCGATGATGCAGTCCACGGGTTCGGGCAGCTCGACCTGCAGGGCGTCGCCGAAAATCAGTTCCACTTTGTCTGTCCAGCCGTTTTTGGCGATTTCCGTTTTGATGAAATCGAACAGCGCCGGGTTGCTCTCTATGAGGTAGGCTTTTTTCACCTTCGGTAAATAATGCCTGCTCAGTGCCAGCCTGCCCACGCCCGCCTCACAGACGGTTTTACCCTCGAAACCATGCTGGTCGAATGCCCGCTTGAACGCCCCGATGCGCAGGGGGTCGGCCTCCATGATGTCGTAGTAGATGTCTGGGAACCCGAAATGGTCGGTGTGGAAGGTCTGCGCTTCCAGCAGGGCGTATTTGAGTTGGTCGTATTGCTGGACGATTTGTGCGAGGAAGTGGTTGTTTTGCATGGGGTGAAGGTAGGGAAGGGAGGCGCTATTTTACAGACAATGGTTTATCATGTATCGAGCAAATCCTTGGCTTCCTTTTCCAAAAGGGGTAGGTGATTGACGACGATGTCCCAAATCATGGGGTCATCCACGGCATCGTAACGTGAATGATGCGGTTGCGGAGTCCCACTATCTTGCGGGCATCGGTGATGGCAATGTCAGGCGTAGCTTTGAGGATATTGTTGATGGCTTCCCCGATGATTTCGAGTTCCCTTTCTACGGCACGTCGAAGCTTTCTATCGGATTGATACAGCGTAAAATTGCGCTTTGGGCCGAGGTACTCACCGATGTACTCGATGGAGGTTTTCACATCGAACAAATATTTTTTCACCTCCTCATTCATAGAGCGTCACTTTGTTCCGATTGATGGATGCGATGAAATAAGGATTGCTCAATGTGTGGCCAGGCACGATGTCCACTTTTCGGCCCAATATTATGGCGAGTTCGTCTTCCAAGGAAAAGAGGTTATCGGCGTAACCCTTGAAAGGCACTTTTTTGAAATAAACGAGTAGGTCAATATCGCTGGCAGGGTTGAAATCGGCGGTCAGTACAGAGCCAAACGCATAAGCAGCCTTTACCTTGTGCTTCTTGAGCAAGTCGGTTACTTCTGGCAATTTGTTTTTAAGGCTGCTGTGCATATTTACCAAAGGTGATTTTTAGCTTATTATTTACAAATATAGGGTTTAGCGCCAAACATGCATAAATGAGATTAAGCCTCTTTTCCGCTTTCTTTCCCCTTCAACACCGCCTGCAACACCGCCGCTGCACCCATCACCACAAAGCAGCCAACCGGGTTCAGCCAGATGAAGCCAAGGTCTTCTTTCCCATCCATTTTATCCAAGAAATAAGTGGCCACGACCACCGCTTCACCGATGAGGCCAGCGATGAAAACCGCCGTGCCCCGTATCCATTTCATAGTAAAGGCCACCACGAAAATGCCGAGTATCGTGCCGTAGAGCAGCGAGCCGACGATGTTCACCGCCTGTATAAGGTTCTCGAAAAGCAAGGTGATGGAGGCGAAGAAGATGACCACGGCCCCCCACCCAAGCGTCAGCCATTTGGAGATGCTGAGGTAGTGGTGGTCGGTGGCCTCCTTCACCATCGAGCGTCGGTAAATGTCCACGACGGTGGTGGTGGCGAGGGCGTTCAGCTCGGAGGCGAAGGACGACATGGCGGCGCAGAAAATCACCGCTAGCAGCAGCCCAATCATGCCTTTAGGTAGGTAATTGACTACAAAAGTGATGAAGATATAGTCCTTGTCGTTCGACTCCATGGCCCGGTTGTTCTCCTTGGCGTACTGTTGTACAAGAACGTCCACGCTGTCCCGTATGGCGATTTCCTGCTTGTTCAGGGCGATAACTTTTTCTTTTGCGGCGGCGGTTTCGGCGGTGTTGTCCTGTTTCATGGCCTCCACGAGATGCAGCACTTCGGCTTCTTTTTCCTCAAAAACAGCCTTGTGCTGTTGCTTGATTTCGTCAAGGCGGGGCTGGTAGGCCGGGGCATTTTCAAGGGCAAGCAGGTTGGCTTTGTTGTAGTGGATGGGCGACTCGGTGAACTGAAAAAACAGGAACACCATCACCCCTGTGAATAGCACGAACCACTGCATCGGGATTTTGATGATGCCGTTGAAAATGAGTCCCGCCCGGCTTTCCTTCAATGAGCGCCCGCTCAGGTAGCGCTGCACCTGCGACTGGTCGGTTCCGAAATACGAGAGGAAAAGGAAGGTCGAAGCAATGAGTCCCGACCAGATATTGTAGCGGTTGGAGAGGTCCCATTTGGTGTCGAGGGTGTCCATTTTGCCCATTTCACGGGCCACGCCAACGCCGTCCCAGAGGCTGACTTCCGCCGGGAATTTGGCGACGATGATGAAGGCCGTGATTACCAAGCCTATCAAAATGATGGTCATCTGCTGCTGCTGCGTCACGCTCACTGCTTTCGTTCCCCCAAAAACCGTGTAAATCGTGACCACAGCGCCTGTGATGATGATGGTCCACTGCAAGCTCCAGCCCATGATGCTAGCCAGTACGATGCTCGGTGCAGCGATGGTGAACCCCGCCGCCATTCCCCTCGAAAACAGGAAAAGTATGGCCGCCAGCGTCCGGGTTTTTAGGTCAAAACGTTGCTCCAAAAACTCGTAAGCCGTGTAAACATTGAGTTTGTAATAAATCGGCAGTACAAAAATGGCGATGATGGCCATTGCAATCGGCAGGCCGTAATAGAACTGTACGAACCGCATTCCGTCGTCGTAGGCCTGTCCCGGTGTGCTCAGAAAAGTAATGGCGCTCGCCTGCGTGGCCATGACCGACAGGCCGATGGTCCACCAGCCCAGTTCCCGGTCGCCCATGAGGTAGCTCTTCACGTTGTCCACGCTGCGGGTCTTCCACATGCCGTAGGCGATGATGCCAACGAGCACGGTAATCATTACGGTCCAGTCAATCCAATGCATTTCTTAAGATGTTAGACATAAGACAATAGACTTTAGATGATGCCTGCCGTGGATTAAAGCCTACCGTTATTATTTCAAAAGTTTATTGGTCAACAATGGACATTTCGAATTAGCAGTGGCAGTCTAAAGTCTAATGTCTATCGTCTAAAGTCTCAATCAAAAATGCTTCCATCCTTGTGCCACCAAATCATGAATCTTTCCGCCGCTTGAGTGCAGTTTCACGCCCTCGCTCGCCTCCGTGATTTCCCCCATGATGTAGATGTCTGGCATGAGGCGCACCTTATCCAGGTCTTTTATATCCACAGTAAAAAGTAGTTCGTAGTCCTCGCCACCATTGAGGGCGCAGGTGAGCGGGTCGAGTTGGAATTTCAGCGCCATCGTTTTTGCATCGTTGTGAATGGGCACGCCGATTTCTTCGATGATAGCGCCCACGCCCGACTGCTTGCAGATGTGCATCAGGTCGGAGGAGATGCCGTCCGACACGTCCATCATGGCCGTTGGCAAGAGCTTATTTTGTTTAAAAATATCAATCATGTCCTTGCGGGCCTCGGGTTTCAGGAAGCGCCCGACGAGGTAATCCTGCTCTTCGAGGTCTGGCTGGATGCCGGGGTTGGAAAGGTAAATCTGCTTCTCCCGCTCCAGTATTTGCAGGCCGAGGTAAGAAGAACCGAGGTCACCCGTGATGCAAATGAGGTCGCCGGGCTTGGCGCCGCTGCGGTACACCAATTCTTCCTCCTTCACCTGCCCGATGGCCGTCACGCTGATGACAAAGCCCTTTTGCGAGCTGGTTGTGTCGCCGCCCACGAGGTCCACACCGTAGAATTTGCAGGCCAAGTTCACCCCTTCGTAAAACTCGTCCATCGCCTCCACGCTGAACCGGTTGGAGATGGCCACAGACATGGTAATCTGCTTCGGCTGGGCGTTCATGGCGTAGATGTCCGATAGGTTCACCACCACGGCTTTGTAACCAAGGTGCTTCAGCGGGCAGTACATCAGGTCGAAATGGACGCCCTCCACCAGTAGGTCGGTGGAGACCACGGTCAAAAAGCCTTCGTTGTCAATCACGGCGGCATCGTCGCCGATGCCTTTGTGGCTGCTTTCGTTCTGGATTTCGAAGTTTTTGGTCAAATGCTCGATGAGGCCAAACTCGCCGAGCGAGGCTATTTCCGTGCGTCCGAGGTCTTGTTTTTCCATGAAAATGTGGTTTTAAAAACGGTGCGAAGGTAGGTTTTTTGGGTGGGAAACGATGAGGCTAGGTTAGGGCATTTGGAAAAACGCATTTTTCGTAACTTCGCCCTCGGAACTTGGTTTTCGCCGATTCCGAATTTATTTTGGTGAAAAAGCCCCCACCGACCATGCTTTAGAATTTTAACCATCAGAAAGCCGCACTAACCAAATTAGCATCATGGAAAACGTACAGCCCTACCACCCCCACTACAAAATCCGCCTCGTTACTGCCGCCAGCCTCTTCGATGGGCACGACGCCGCCATCAACATCATGCGCCGCATCATGCAGGCCAGTGGGGCAGAGGTCATCCACCTCGGCCACAACCGCTCGGTGCATGAAATCGTGAACACCGCCATTCAGGAGGACGTGCAGGGCATCGCCATCACCTCGTACCAGGGTGGCCACAACGAGTTCTTCAAGTACATGCACGACCTTTTGAAAGAAAGGGGCGCTGGCCATATCAAAATCTTCGGCGGCGGCGGCGGCACTATCCTGCCTTCGGAAATAGCGGAGCTGCACCAGTACGGCATCAACCGCATCTACTCCCCAGACGACGGGCGGCACATGGGCTTGCAGGGCATGATAAACGACGTGCTGAAGCAATGCGACTTCCCCATCGGCATCAACCTGAACGGCGAGGTAAAAAAGTTTTTGACGAAAGATGCCGTCTCCATCGCCCGCATGATTTCGGCGGCGGAGAACGATACCGAGCATTACGAAACAGCGATTCGCCCGCAAGTGCAGGCGGTTTTTGATAAAAATCCGGCGTTGAAAAACACGCCTGTCCTTGGAATCACGGGCACGGGCGGGGCGGGTAAGTCGAGCCTCGTGGACGAAATATTGCGGCGCTTTTTATTGGATTTTCAGGATAAAACAATCGCCATCATCTCCGTGGACCCCAGCAAACGCAAGAGCGGCGGGGCACTCCTCGGCGACCGCATCCGCATGAACGCCGTGAACAACGAACGGGTGTTTATGCGTTCATTGGCTACTCGTCAGAGTAATTTGGCGCTGTCCAAGCACGTCCAGTCCGCCGTTGAGATTATGAAAGCGGCTGGCTTCGACCTCGTGGTGCTGGAGACCAGCGGCATCGGGCAATCCGACACCGAAATCATTGACCACTCCAACGTGTCGCTCTACGTGATGACGCCCGAATTTGGGGCCGCTTCGCAATTGGAGAAGATTGACATGATTGACTTCGCCGACCTCATCGCCATCAACAAATTCGATAAGCGGGGTGCACAGGATGCGCTTCGGGACGTGCGGAAACAGTACCAGCGGGCGCACCAACTCTGGACGAAGGAAGTGGACGAGATGCCCGTTGTCGGCACCATTGCCAGCCAGTTCAACGACCCCGGCACGAACGTTTTGTATGCCAAAATGATGAAGCTTTTGGTGGAAAAAACGGGCACTGACCTCAAGTCGGATTTCCATGCCGCTGAGGAAATGAGCGAGAAAATATTCATCATCCCACCGCACCGGACGAGGTACTTGTCGGAAATTTCGGAGAACAATCGGAAGTACGACCAGTGGGCGAAGAAGCAAGCGGAACTGGCCGGAAAAGCTTATGCTCTCAAGGTTTCTTGCGAAGCGACGAGCGGGGATTTGAAAGCTGGTTTGACCAAAATTTATGAAGAAATTTACGGTGAAATAGATGCCCAAGTGCGTAAAATCATCGAAGGATGGGAATCGAAAAAAGCCAATTATGCCTCCGACGAGTTCATTTACGAAGTGCGTGGCAAGCAAATCAAAGTGCCGACAAAATGGAAGTCGCTGTCCGGCACAATGATTTCAAAAGTGCTGCTGCCGAGGTTCAAAGACTGGGGCGAAATCGTGCGCTGGGCTTTGCAGGAGAACGTGCCGGGCGAGTTCCCGTTCACGGCGGGTGTGTTTGAGTTCAAGCGCAAGGGCGAAGACCCCACCCGGATGTTCGCTGGCGAAGGTGCACCGGAGCGTACCAACCGCCGCTTCCACTACCTGAGCGCTGGCATGCCCGCCAACCGTCTCAGCACCGCCTTCGATTCGGTGACTTTGTACGGTGAAGACCCGCACCCCCGTCCTGATATCTATGGTAAAATCGGCAACTCCGGCGTGAGCATCTGCTGCCTCGACGATGCCAAAAAACTCTACTCCGGCTTCGACCTCTGCGACGCGAAAACCTCGGTGAGCATGACGATAAATGGCCCTGCCGCCACTATATGCGCCTTTTTTATGAACGCTGCTATTGACCAACAATGCGAGCTATATATTCGGGAGCATAAGTTGGAGCATTTGGTGGAAAATAAACTGGTGGAATTATATGACAATAAAGGCGTTAAACGGCCATCCTATATCGGCGATATTCCCGAAGGAAATAACAAACTCGGTTTATTATTATTGGGTGTAACAGGCGACATGATATTGCCCGCCGACATTTATAAACCATTGAAAGAAAAGGCATTAAACTCCGTGCGTGGCACGGTGCAAGCCGATATTTTAAAAGAAGACCAAGCACAAAATACCTGCATATTTTCTACAGAATTTTCCCTCAAAATAATGGGTGATGTGCAGCAATATTTCTCGGATAATAAAGTGCGCAATTTTTACTCCGTAAGTATATCTGGCTATCATATAGCCGAGGCTGGCGCAAACCCGATTACACAGTTGGCATTTACGCTGTCCAATGGTTTTACCTTCGTAGAATATTACCTGAGCCGGGGCATGAGCATTGACGATTTCGCACCTAACCTCAGCTTCTTTTTCTCCAATGGCGTTGACCCCGAATATGCCGTCATCGGTCGGGTCGCACGCCGAATTTGGGCGAAAGCGATGAAAGAAAAATATGGGGCCAACGAGCGCAGCCAAATGCTCAAATACCATATCCAAACCAGTGGTCGCTCGCTTCACGCACAGGAGATTGACTTCAACGATATCCGTACCACGCTCCAGGCGCTTTACGCCATTTACGACAACTGCAACTCGCTGCACACCAACGCCTACGACGAGGCCATCACTACTCCGACTGAGGAAAGCGTGCGCCGGGCAGTGGCCATCCAACTCATCATCAACCACGAACTGGGATTGGCGAAGAACGAAAACCCGCTCCAAGGCGCTTTCATCATCGAGGAATTGACCGATTTGGTGGAAGCCGCCGTGCTCGCCGAGTTCGACCGCATCACCGAGCGGGGCGGCGTACTGGGAGCGATGGAGACGATGTACCAGCGTGGCAAAATACAGGAGGAAAGCCTGTACTACGAGCACCAGAAGCACAGCGGCGAGTACCCCATCATCGGGGTGAACACCTTCCTGTCCAGCACTGGCTCGCCGACCATCTTGCCCCGTGAGGTCATCCGATCGACGGAGGAGGAGAAGCTGGCGCAAATCGCTACGGTTGAGAATCTGAAAAAAGCCAATGAGGGCAAGGGGGCGGCGGCCTTGAAAACGCTGCAACTATCTGCACTGCACAACGAAAACATCTTTGCAGCGCTGATGGAGGCGGTGAAAAACTGCTCGCTGGGCGAGATTACGAATGCGCTGTATGAGGTGGGTGGGCAGTATCGGAGGAATATGTAACTTTCTTAATCCTTCAATTGGCTTTGTTATGAAAACGTCCAACAAATACAAGCTGTTTTTGCTTACGCTGGTTATCCTTCCTTGCTTTCAAGGCTGTAGCAACTGTTGCTGCGATTACCCGGGGCAAACGCTTTATTGCGACCTCGAAAATGAAAACACTCCCGGCCCTGATGTTGGTCTGCCTTTCAGGGTGGATATTCGAACTTCCGAAAAGGATTTTTCCGCATCCGGTTTTGGTGAGGTGCAGATTTACCCTTGGGAATTGGGAATTTGCAGGACGGACTCCCTCTGGATGGATTTTTTTGCAAACGACACACTCATTGCTACGGGGAGGGTTTTTATCAATAACGGTGATGAGGAATGTTGCCAGAAAAAGTGCAAGACTTCGGGCCATTATCCCGTTGGATTTTCAGTGAAAAAACACCCGGATTATCATGGCAATCTCTTTGTTGAAGGGCATTGAACAGCATTTTCACAATAGGTAACTTTTGCAAAACGTAAACAGCTGTGCGGCGCTAATGGAGGTCGTGAAAATGCTTGCTGGGCGAGATGACGAATGTGCTGTACGAGGTGGGGGCAGTATCGGAGGAATATGTGATGCCCATTTTCACCAACAAAAAAGCGGGTCGCCCATACTAGGACGCCCCGCTTTTTTTTGCTAAAAAGTCAAATTTACTTGGACCCAATCGCATACGACAAGCCAATCAGGTAGTACATCTGGAGTGGGTTGTCTGGTTTTAGTGCGGCGAGTGCCTCCTGTTTGTTGCTGCGCAAGCCAAGGTCGAGTCCAATGCCGATGCCTTTGTAGGCAGTGGTGAAGCCGTTGATCCAAGTCCAGTTGTGCAGGTCGCTGCCCTCGTAGCTAAAGAAGCCGGAGAGGTTGGATTTCCAAGCGATGCCCTTCGTGATTTGGCGCTTGTAGTCCGCCACGACCTTGCAGCCGAGCGATGACTTGTAGTCAAAACCGTCACCGTCGGAGAACACGAAATTGTAGTTCAGCGGGTGGAGCACCACAATCAGGTCAGTGACGGGCGTCCAGGTTGCGCCAGCACCGAGGTCGAGGTAGCCGGGGTTGTTGAACTTGCCGTCGAGGATGGAAGTACGATACTCGCCCAAGGTGGACAGCGCCAATTTCTCCGTCAATTTGTAGCCAAAAAGCGAAGAGATGTTGAAGGCATCAGCTGCCACTTGGAAGTCGTTGTTGTCGGTTTTGTCGTCCGTGTTGTCAAATTTCAGCCAGCCAAGGGTGAGGTTAGCACCGTTGCGCCAGAAGTATTTTTTCTGCTGGAGATTGGCGAAGCCGTTGGCGGAA
>JBGSWN010000209.1:0-25437 GCA_041752395.1 Saprospiraceae bacterium
TTTTTTGGCACGTTTTTTTAAAAAGGTTAGGTAAGAATCAAACATTAGAAAACTAGATTGCGTTAAGCTTCAAAAGAACCTAAGAATTAAGTTTCATACAATTAGTGAGAGTAAATGACGCCGCGGCTGCTTCAACAAGCAGCCGCCTTTTTTTTGCCCAGTTTGTACCCCCTGAAACCCGAAACCTCTGAACCCTGAACCCTTCATCAACTGTCCATCCGCACTATTTTTGGGGTAAACGTCCCAATCACCTCCACCAAATCCTTCTGGAAATCCATCACTTTTTTGATGTCTTTGTAGGCCATCGGTGCTTCGTCAAGCCCACCACCGAACAGGTCCACACCATTCGCCTTCAGCATTTTTTTCAGTTCATGTTCGGTAAATGAGTTCCTTGCCTTCGTTCGGGAGAACAACCGTCCAGCGCCGTGGGATGCCGAGTTGATGGAAAGTGGGCTGCCTTTTCCCCGAACAATATAGCCCGGATTCACCATTGAACCCGGAATGACGCCGAGCACGCCCTTGCCCGCCGGGGTAGCGCCCTTCCGGTGTACAATCACCTCCCGACCATCTGCCAGCGTTTCTTTCCAAGCAAAATTGTGGTGGTTCTCGACCATCGCCAGCGACTGCTCACCCAGCGCTTTGGCCATTCGGGCATGGATGTGGTGGTGGCAGGCGGAGGCGTAATCGCCTGCCAAGTTCATCGCCAACCAGTATTCCTGACCTGCCTCCGTGTCGAGGCCCAGCCAAGCGAGGTGTTTGGCTTCCTTCGGCAATGGCGTGGTTTTCATGGCCAGGTCAGTGTAATGCTTCGCAATGGTCGCCCCCAAGCCCCGTGAGCCTGAGTGGGAAAGCACGGCTAGGTATTGCCCAACCGCTACACCGAATTCGTTCTGCGCATCCAGTATCTCCACGATACCGAATTCCACGAAATGATTGCCAGAGCCAGACGACCCAATTTGCCGGGAAGCCTTGTCCTTCAAGGGTTTAATCATCGGGATTTCCTTAAACTCAGCCCGCTCCAAGATGGCATCGTCCATCGGCTTCTTCAATTCTTGGTAACCAAACGCCGTATTTTCGTTCAATATCAAGCCCAGTTTCATTCGGTTTTTTTCCAAGAAATCAGGCTTCAGGTCATAAAAAGTCAGGCACATTCGGCAGCCAATGTCCACACCTACGCCGTAGGGAATCACGGCGTTTTCCGTCGCCAAAACACCTCCGATGGGCAGGCCGTAGCCCTGGTGCGCATCGGGCATCAGGGCTGCTTCGACAGTAATGGGCAGTCGAGCGGCCACGTCCATTTGGTCTATTGCCCCTTTTTCGATGGCATCGAGGCCGTAGGATTTGTAGTTTTTGGGAATGGGATTCAGCGGGATTTCGGGCACTTGTTCTGAAACTTGCTCCACCAGTTCAAGCACGATTCGCCCAAGTATCTCATCGTCGGCGTAAGCTTCTGGATTCTCCAAAACGGCTTGCAAAATGGCCATCACCTTTTCCTTTTTTTCTTTTTTGAAATGCTGGTGAACCACGTTGATGGCCATGCCGATGGCCCGCCCTTCTGGGTAGCCGAGTTTGATAAGTTCCTTGCCGGAGATTTTGATTTTTGCCATGATGGGTACAGAACCAGCAGGGGTGGGATTTAGTTCGTGCGGTAAAAAAAAGGTGACACCTCTGCGAGAGGTGTCACCTTTGAGCTTTATAATTAGGCTAACAGGTGTGCCTTTCAAAACTGATAACTAATGCCAGTATTGCCATAAAATTGATGGTTGGTAGTATTTTTTGCAATGAAATATTGATAACCTGCCCCAAGGTTAAACCACCAACGCCTCCAAATTTTGAACTGCTGTTGAATCGAAAACTCAAAACCAGGGTCTTTGTATCTGTAATCCCTGAAGAATAACTCGGTCCAGCCAGCATGTTGGATTACAGAATAAAACTGGGATTCATTGCCAGAGCGAAAAGCCAGCCCTGCTTTTGCGGAAATGGTTCTTTTAGGCGACTTAACTAATTTGTAACCTGCATGGACGCCAAATGTCAAAAAGGAACGCTCAAACACTTCTCCACGTTTATAATTTATATTATAGCGGCCAAAAAAATCAGAAAAACTACCACCTACGAAATAGGGCGTATTCTTTATCATCCTTGAATAGGTTAAATAATACGGCGATACCCTGCGGTTAAACTTAAAATCAGAACCTTTGAAATAATAAAAATTTACGTTTACTTGAATATCGTTGCGGGTAGACGATTGAGCGTCTGCACTAGCGTAAAATATGGATGAAAGTAAAATTATTAATAGTAAAAAATCTTTTTTCATGTTTTCATTTTAATGGAATCCCGTTGCCGCAAGTCTTCCACCCTCCAAAGCTACCCACAATTTAAGAAACTACAAAAAGAGCAGAAGTTCAAGCTAGCGTTCAGCGAAGCGGCACTTGCGGCTTAGCAACCACAAGATACTTTGCAACTACTTTATTTTCCAAAGAAAAGCTAGAACTTCGCCAAAAACAACGATGAGCAGCGCATTGCCCAAAGGACTTCCTTGGAGAAAGTCAAAGACCCGAATGGGCTGGAACTGTGGTTTTTCCACAAGTTGGTGGTTTAGCTATTTGGAAAGACTTGCGCCAACGGGGATCGCTCGATAACCAATCCAGTGACCCTTCCGTCAGCCCTAGTTCCTCCTCCAGGTCCTTCAATAGGATGGCAAGCACTTGCTCTTCATATTCAGTCCCGTTGCAAGTATTAAATTTTGCTTAATTGTACCCGCTTTTTGCCAAAACACAGCAGGGACTTGAACCAGCGTCTGCGAGGGGGAAGACCCTGCACCAACGGCAGTCATAATATCTTAAATTTTTTCACAGGAATCAAATAAGAGGAATCCCATTTTACTATTTTTTTATTTACTAAAAATTCAGCAAATTTTCTCGAAATAATAAGCTGGTGAAAGTTGCTGAACCATTCTTGAGTATGAACCATGTCAAACTCAAAATCCTGCTCAAAATCAGGAAAATAGTCAAGTATTTGGTTGCTGTAAACGGGCCTGCCACATTCTGGGCAGACTACAAACTCGTCCACAATCCTACCGCTACCATCGAACACGAAGGTTTTCCCGAACTCGGAATTGCCAAATGCCAATTTATAGGGCGAAACAGGGATATCCAGTTGCACAAGGTGATTAGATACTTTGCGGGATTTCCCGATTAGCACTTCCCGCCAACCAAAACCCCAGTCTTTCAGGATTCCATCATACCTTTCTTTGTCTGTGAACAAGTAATTGTGGGGGCCGTCCATGGTGAAAAATAGATGCTTTTTGGAAAAAGTTACTTCCCGCTCAAAAGTAAATGGCGCTTTTTGCTCGTTGAAGGGTACGTAGCATATCGGACAAAAATCCCCAAATGCATCCCTCTTCCATTCCATGTTGCCATATCCAATAAGTCGGCCTGCCAGACCATACCCCCGGAACAACATAAATTTGTTAAAAGGCAGGTATTCTTCTTGGTCAAATTCAATGAATGTTCTTCTGTCTTTAAATTTTTCAACATCAGATAAATATTTGACCACGTCATAGTATTTATCATCTTCTTTTATTCCAAAAGTATCAAGACCTTTTCTGATTACTATGCCGTAGTTTTTTAAAAACTCAACATCCTTTGCACTCCACTTGCCTGAAATTCGTCTAACGTAATTCATTAATTAATTAAATTTCAGTAAGGGAAAAGCTGTTGGTCAAATCTTTATATTAATCAGTATGCTTGACCAACCACTTTTATCCCATTACTTTTCGATTAGAGACCCAAAGCTTGCAAAATTTCGGGAAAATCCTGATAAATTTCAGATGCTGCTTGTTTGATATCATCAATCGTTGCAGTAACCGTATTAAGACCTCCTGGCCCCGGTGTATCAGTAATATATGGAATTTTTTGTCTCCATGCAGTAGTTATTGCTGGATGTTCACCAGCAGCTTTAAGCACTACACTTTTCCATTCACCTGTACTGTTTCCTAACCATGCATTCATCCCAGGTTTGCCGGCAAACCGCTGCTCAATCAAATGGTGGAACTGGACACCTTTCTGGGCCCTGCTCCAGCCAAGGTCATTAAATATTTTTACCAAGTCGTCATATGAATTTATTCCAAACTTTTGTGCATATTGCCAAGCTGAAAACGAAGATATTGGCGTACTAAGCCTAGTGACCATTCTGCTCATCCCCCAGTTTCGTGCGCTTGGAGGCACTGCACTGAAAAATCGCTGTGCAACCTGGAGGTCATATGCCCATGCCGCTACCTCTAAAACATCTAGAACATTCAATCCAAATTGCAAAAGATGGTTTGCAATAATCTTATCCCGTAGACCTTTTGCCCAAAGTGCCATGTCATATACTTCAACTGTTGTGACATTTGGGTCATTATCTACAGCATATAGCCAATTGTCAAGAAAGTCTGCATGTGTCCCATAGTCTGTACATCTGTTGGTGCATAAGTTTCTTACAGCTCTAATATAGGCAACTAACTGCTCGTAGGCAGAGGGGTCTTGAGGAAACGTTAAGGAGAAGAGCAAAGAAACGTATTCGTGAGCATCTTCTTTCGCTTCTTCAGACCATCCTTCATCGTTGAGGAACGGAATGGCGACTGATACAACAACAGGGTTATTCATCAAAAAGCCTATTTGCTCGTTGTTCAGCTGTAGTGGTTCTAATAGGATGCCAAGCACTTGCTCTTCATATTCAGTCCCGTTGCAAGTATTAACCTCACTAAATATGGTTTGTGCTTGCGAGTTTGAAATATGGATTCCGTACTTTACGCTGAATTGATTGAGTAGGTGGATAGGCAGTTCATCGCAAACGTAGTTATTAAAGGAGTTTTGATTGCTCGAGCACATACCATAAGCATTGGTCAGGAACATCAACTCTTCAGGGGTCATGGATAGCTCATTTGCTATTAGAAAAGTCTCCGCTTTTATAAAGCATTCTTCGGTGAGGGGCGGGTAGTTAGCTTCAGGGGCCAGTATTGGGGTCAGGCAGATGGTGAAATCCCCTTCGGTCGGGTTGGTTGTGCTAAAACATCCTGCACCTGCTGCTTTGCAAAGAATTTCCGTATAGGTTATGGTGCAGGGGTCTATCGGTCCAAATGGGTCATTGCACGCCGATATGTTTAGGGTGTGCATTAAATCTGACAAGGCCTCTAAATAATTTATCTTTACATCAAAATCGTACTGAGACCAAAAATCACTTTGGTTTTCACAAAGGTCTGGAAGAGAACCTCCACCTCCTCCACCGCTACCACTGCCCGAATTTGAACCAGGATTTGTCCAGCTGTTTCCCCAACCAGAGGAGTTCCAGCTTCCCCCACCTCCATTTGTGCCACCTCCATTTGATCCACCAGAGAAAAAAGCTCCGATACTGCCCCAAAAACCTCCCCCGCCAGAGCCACCGCCCGCAGCAGAAGGGCATCTTACTATATTAAATGGCCAACAATCTGGCCATATTTCTACTTCTATTTCTAATGCTTGTACATCTGGATTGGTGCCAATAACACCCCCTAGATAAAAGTTATAAATGTTTTCAACCATTTCACTATCTGTGCATTCCACCACATTCCCTGTGAAGTTAATCATCAATGGTTTATAACTCTTTTCCATATAAAAAGTACTGTCTGCGATGTACAGTAATGTTCTGAATTCAAAACTGTCTTGCATCGTTTTTTTAATCAGTACTTGGGGCTTTATATACTGGAGATCCTCAAAAGGGCTCCCTAAGGTATTAACTATTATCCCGGGCGTACCGAAATATTCTGTATAGTAGGCGGATGACATATCCAATTCAAAGGAAAGTGGATTCGCAAGTGAAAAGGAATTGCTTACCGAAGCATATTTCTTTAGGTAAAAGGCAGCTTCATATTCATCGAAATCTGGATTGCTGCCACCCGCACCCACCAAGAGCATGGCATCGGGTTTTTCTTTAGATTGGGTATCAAAATCCCTATCCTTTTTACAGGAAAAAACGATACAGGCCACCACGGCCGAAACGAAAATTGACTTTAAATACTTCATAATCAATAATTTAGCATTTGCTGCCCCGGCCCGGCAAAAATACATTACATGACCAGGATTGCCAACCACAAACTTCCCACTTGACCATGCAGGGTGCCGCTGGCAAGGGCATAGGACATTTGTGGCAGTAGCGTGTCACGTAAGAGGCTTTCTATCGAACCAGGAGCAAATTTGTCATGAAAAAATAAGGGTTTTATATGAAAACCTGTGGGCAAGCCAATTTTAATTTGCCGCACAGGTATTTAATACTATTGATGAAGCTGTTGACGTTTCGGTAATCTCGTGCCCGCCTTTTTGCCAGTTGTAATTTGGCCACTACATCAGCAACTTGAATGAATCAATTTTTTCATTTCAAGCTCACGTTTCAAAAAACAAAGCCTAGCCATGAAGCGAGTAGCAAGCGTCTTTTCATGTCTACTAGTTTTTTTGCCATTTGCTATTGCTACTTACCCCTTTGGCTTGGCCATCCTCCTGAAAAGAGGTAAGCAAAGTGCAATCAGGCAATAGCCAACAGCTTTTTTTGGGCACTGCAACAAATTCCCTAACGGAATCCCATTTCAGTAGCATAATCTTCAAAAACGTGTAAGAGGCAATAACATTGTCATCTTTAAAGTAAAGCCATCTGTGGGATTCGACCTTGTCGCACAATCCTTGAATAACCGTGTTGCTTGTCTGAACAGCTTTCGGCGTGAAAGTCGTTTGAGAATTAATGCCTTTTGCCATCAAAATGAGCAAAAAAGCAAGACTAAAATTAAGCGTTGTCTTTTTAATGATAATAAATTTGGTTTAAAATTAAAAAAAGATAAATACTATCAACGCAGCTTGCTTTGATACAAGTTAAATAGACGCAAGCGAAGCCTACTCAGGAATGCACGACAGTACACTCCACTTCGAAAGGCGTCAAGATTTTTAAACTACTTCATACTTTATGTAAAGCACATCTATGTGCTGGGTTAGCATCGCAAATATAAAACAGTTTTCTAATTGGGCAAATTTGCCTAAAGAATATTTTTAACATCGTTGGATGTTGCCTTCGTGAAAAAACAAGCGAGGCACGAGGCAGGCATCAAGGCATTTGGGGAGTGCTTACGAGAACTAAGACTTTCAAAGGGTTTTACGCAGGAGCGTTTGGCCTACACTGCCGATTTGGAACTTAGCCAAATCAGTCGCATCGAGCGGGGCATCATCAATACCAGCATCAGCCAGGTTTTTCAGATAGCGGCAGCGCTGGGTGTTCAGCCGAGAGATTTGTTCGAGTTTGAGATTACCCCTTGACTCCTCCCAGTTCCCATTACCCACCTACCCAATTTTTTTTGCAGGAACCCAGACTCCCTTTGCGCAGCAGCCAAAATATTTAGCTCGTAAACAGTTTCTAGCAGCTGGATACCAGTGTCAACAGGTTCAAATTTTACCGCAAAACCAAAACTCACCTTTTCTGTTTTCGATACCTACCTTCGCAACAAATAAAATCAAAGCATAAAATGCCTTACAGCAGCCTCCGAGAATGTGTCAATGACCTGGAAAAGCATGGCCAATTGCTCCGAATCAAGTTTGAATGTGACCCCAACCTCGAAATGGCGGAAATCCACCGTCGAGTGTACGATACCCAGGGGCCAGCTATTTTATTTGAAAAAGTGAAGGGCAGCCCCTTCCAAGCCGTCTCCAATTTGTACGGAACAACGGAGCGTACCGCCTTTATTTTCAGGGATACGTTGGATAAAGTGCGCCGGGTGATGGAACTCAAAGCCGACCCCATGCAAGCGCTGAAAAATCCGATGCGGTACCTTAGTGCGCCGCTCACGGCCATCACTGCTTTGCCCAAAATCCCGATAGCTATCGGGAGGTCAGCCCCGGTCATGTACGGCAAAACGACCATTGACCAATTGCCCCAAATCAAGTCGTGGCCAATGGACGGTGGGGCGTTTATCACGCTGCCACAGGTGCTCACCTTGCCGCCAAATGACAAGAATATCATGCACACCAATATTGGCATGTACCGCATTCAACTGTCTGGTAATGAGTACCTTACGAACAAAGAAATCGGGCTGCACTATCAGCTTCACCGGGGCATTGGCATCCACCACACACAGTACAACCAAGGCGATGAGCCGTTTCGCTGCGCAATATTCGTAGGAGGGCCGCCGAGCCATTCCTTTGCTGCTATCATGCCGATGCCAGAAGGTTTGAGCGAGTTGACCTTTGCGGGGCTGCTCGGTGGGCGGCGGTTTCGGTACAAATGGGTGGATGGCCACGTCATCTCCGCCGATGCCGATTTTGTTATCACTGGCACTATCCGCAAAAACGAAAAGAAGCCGGAAGGCCCCTTCGGCGACCACCTTGGCTACTACTCGTTGACGCATGACTTCCCGGTGATGGACGTCGAAAATGTTTACCATCGGAAAGATGCCATCTGGCAATTCACGGTGGTGGGCAGGCCGCCGCAGGAGGATTCGTCGTTTGGCTGGCTCATCCACCAAATTGTCGAGCCACTCACTACGGGTGAGTTTCCGGGCATAAAAGAGGTTCATGCAGTGGATGCGTCGGGCGTACACCCACTGTTGCTGGCGATTGGCAGTGAGCGTTACATGCCGTTTCGGGAACCGAAGCCAGAAGAGATTTTGACACAGGCCAATCATTTACTGGGGAAGGGCCAAACAACGCTTGCCAAATTTCTCATCATTGCCAATGGCGACGATGACCCGAAGCTGGACAGCCACGACATTCCGCATTTTTTCCAACATGTTTTGGAACGAATTGACTTGGGGCGTGACCTCCATTTTCAAACGAAAACCACGATGGACACGCTGGATTATTCTGGCTCCGGCTGGAACGAAGGGAGCAAGGTGGTCATCGCCAGTTGCGGATCAAAAAGAAGGGAACTGCTGGCGGAATTGCCTGCTGATTTTGAATTGCCGCTTGGTTTTTCAAACCCAGTTTTCGTGCAGCCAGGCATCTTGGCGGTGCAAGCTCCCAAGTTTGATGCTGAGACAGGAACGGCTGATTGTCAACGTTTTATGAAGGAAATGGAGCGCTTTGCTGAATATTTTGAACAGCACATCCCGCTAATCCTGTTGGTGGATGATGCCAGCTTCACGGCTGCGACTTTGAACAATTTTCTTTGGGTCGGCTTCACTCGGGTGAACCCTTCGCACGACATTCACGGCATTCTGTCTTTTGTGGAAAACAAGCACTGGGGCTGCCGGGGCGGGCTGGTCTTTGATGCCAGGAAGAAGCCGCACCATGCGCCGGAACTGGTAGTGGATGAAGCGGTGAGCCGGCGGGTGGATGAAATTGTGAAGGGCTTGAAATGGCAATAAAAAAGGCCGCAGGGTTGCTGCGGCCTCAAGCGTTAAAAGTAGTGTTTTCGTTATGTTTGAACGAATAAATTAAGGTGCTGCATTTCCATCAGCAGCCAAAGTATCAACAGAATGCATAGGAAATTGGGTATCGTTGATGAAACCCGCTTTCTCCATCAGCATTAAATAGTTGTCACGAATTTTATAAAAATCTTGAAGCTTGTCAGGTGACATTTTCCTTGAAACTGGCAGTTTTTCCTTCAAGTGGTTGACCTGTTTGCCATTTTTCCAAAAGCGGAAACAAACATGCGGGCCAGTAGCCAACCCTGTGCTGCCAACGTATCCAATGACCTGCCCTTGCAGCACTTTTGTTCCCCGGCGAATGCCTTTTGCGAAGCGGGACATGTGCAGATACTGCGTTTCGTACATTTTGTCATGGCGGATTTTGACATAGTTTCCGTTGCCAGCGCCACGTGCCGCTTCTTCTACAACGCCATCACCAATGGAATAAATAGGCGTGCCCGTTGGGGCAGCGTAATCCGTACCAAGGTGTGGCCTAACCGTTTTCAGGATTGGGTGAAAACGTTTGTAGTTGAAATTGGAGGAAATGCGGCTGAACTTTAGTGGGGATTTCAAAAACCCCTTTCTGGAAGTAGCACCCTCCGCATCGTAGAAGCCTTTTGTGGTGCCATCATCGTACCAGAAAGCATAATAATCCTTGCCTTCCCGCTGGTAGCTGACCGCATAAACTTGCCCAGAACCGACGGATTCACCGTTAATATGCTTTTGCTCAAAAAGGAGTTTGAACTTATCGCCCGGCTGCGTATGGCTGAAATCCACGTAACATTCAAGCGCATCTTCCATTTTAGCTGCAGCTTCATTGTCCACTTGGTTTTCCTTCAGAGCATTCCATAGGGTGCTTGAAATTTCGCCATTTACGGCCATCAATTTCGTATCCACTTCCCGCTCTACTTTCTGGACGTTCAGTTCGCCTTGAAGGTTGAACACGAGGTATTCAAAGACACTAGGTTCCAAAATCAGGTGCTCTGGCTTTCCTGTTTTCCGATTGAGCAACAAGAGGTAATCCTTTCCACTGCGGAAATTGCGGTTGATGTTGAAAACACCTTTAGCGTTTTTCACCAAGGTTTCGATGGAGAGTAAATCCATTCCGTAGCCTGCAAGCAAGGTGCCCAAGGTCTGGTTTTTCTGGATTTTACCTTCTTCGACTTGAAATGTGTCAAGGGCGAAGCCATACCTGACAGTAGGGACAACAATAGGAAAGGAGCCAATTTCATCTTCCATCCTGACATCCAATGGCACTAAAGAAGCGCCCATCGAATGGTTGTTTTGCTTTGTTGTTGGGTAAAATATGGCGGCAGCTAGGCCGATTGCAGTTCCGAGTTTTACTAGACTTTTTTTCTTATTTCGCAAACCCAAAATACCATACTTCATCTTACTTCCCGAATTCTTGTAATCCACTTTTAATTTTTTTAGTTTAAAAATTTGGTGCTACGGTCTTTTTGAAAAATAAATTCCAGAACGTTTTTCATGCGAATGAAAAACAGGTGTTTTTCGTAGCTTCCAGTAAGCAGGGAAATTGAAAAATGAGCCTCCTAAATTTGGTCGGGTTAAAAAACTTGTTGGATACGGTGGGTTGGTAGTTTTCTTCTCGCTTTTGTTTCGCTTTCTAAGCGGGGGCAAATATAGAGTTACATTCCAATCTAGTATAATTCGAGGTATTAAAAGTTTTATCTCATGATAAAATCAATACTAAAAGCAAGTTTTGTTGAAAATTACTTTTTGATAAATTGGAAGAACAACTCATTTTGGCTCCTTGGCAGAATAGAATTTTTTGCCAGCTCCAGCCGTTTTATCTCGAATTTTTGGGAAAAGAGGTTTTGGTACTCACTTTTCGTGCCGCCAAATGGTGGTCCGGCCTTTTCGAAGGGGCTCGAAAACAGTAATCCTGCCAAACTGCCGCCTTGATGAAGCATATTTTCAACTTTTGAGACATAAGCCTCTCGTTGGTGGGGATGGATAGCGCAGAAAAAGGTTTGTTCCAGTATCAAATCAAAGCTGCCTTCCAGTTCAAAGAAATCAAGGCAGACTAAGTTTTCCGTTGGAAAACTGGATTCCTCTTTCCGCAGGACCTCAAATGCTTCCTCTGCCCAATCGCACACGACAACCTGCCTGAACCCTTTTCGGTGAAGGTAAACTGCTTCGTAAGCCCTCCCCGCACCTGGAATCAGAATCCGGGTATCCAAATCGGTAAGTTCATCCAAAAACTCCTTCAGCGGCGGAGAAGCATAGCCAATGTCCCAAGGTGTATTCCCTTCCAAATAGCGATTTTGCCAATAATCTCTGTCAAGCTCCATGTTGGATTTTTAATGAATATTCAAAAAAAAAGATTCCGGCTGTTGGGCCGGAATCTTTACTTATTTTACTGCTATTTTTTTTCACAGTTATTGGACATAAATGCGTTGGTCTGTGCTCAATTTATCGTTTTTGGCCATCCCGTTCAGCTCCATAATCCGCTCAATGGTGGTGTTGTATTGCTTCGCAATGCTGAACAATGTGTCCGTGCTTTTCACGACATGGACGCTGATTGGGCGGTAGTATACATCTTGGTTATTTACAACACTAGCGGTAGCTGACCCGTCTTTGTTTGTCAAGACTTCAGAGGATTGGTCATAAGGCATTGGAGTACCTTGGGTCGTAGATTGGAGTGTGGGGCAATTGCAGTCATTGGTGCGGAGGCGCTGGCCTTGGAGCAAAGTCTCCGTTGCCGACAAGCCATTCATTTTACGGAAACGCTCTTCAGTGTAGCCGTACATTTTTGCTATACTTGCTACGCTTTCTCCCGTTCGCACCTGGTGTTCTCCGGTGGTACTTGTCCAGTAGCCTGTGTTCGTGGTAGTTGTCACTGTCCCACCTTTTTCTGCCGTTTCTGTATTGGTCGTAGTTGTTGTGGGAGCGGAAGTTGAAGGTTCTGATACGAAGAGGCGTTGGCAAGCATTTATGACATTGGTGTTTGCAAGATTGTTCCAGCTCTGCAATTGAGCCACTGGAATTCCGTAGCGCCTCGAAATCGCATAAAGCGTCTCGCCTTTCTGGACGATATGGACACCAACTTCCGAGGTTGGAGCGCAAGGATTACCACCTGTCTTGGTGGCCGTTGTGGTCGTCTTGTTTGCAGCAGTACTGCCTTTTGTGGAGAGGTTGTCATAATTTTTTGGAGTACCCGTGTTGCCAGCCACGCCATCATAAAATTTTGCCTGCAATCGGTCGCAAACCCCAGAAAGCGCTGCCGTGAATTCCAGGTCGTCCACTTTTGCGAGTTTGAAATCATTTTCTCGGATTGGCTCGTTGATAAAACCTGTTTTTGCAACGGAGGCACGTTCCACGATGCCCATTTCTGGAATGATGACATACTCTTTGTAGCTGCGGCTTTCAGCGGTTTCCTTTTTTTGTAAAACATAGCCTTTCAAGCACTGATAGAAAGCAATTCCACTCAGGTAAAAAGCAGATTTAGAGCCTGGCAAAGCTAAGTTCACATTGGAAAGCGGGTTGCTCAGATTTAGGCTGAAGGAGGCATCTTCGGTGTAAAAATCCAAGGTATTGCCTTGGATGTCCATCAGGTTGGCTTTGTCCACCGGAGCAATATGGTAGTGCATGCTGTTTTCCCGAACCATAAAAAGCTTCAGGCTGCCATCGTTTACCTTGCCGATGAAATTGTTGTCAATCTTCAAGGCGTCACAATAGGTCACCTTACCAGGAAGGTCATTTACCCATTTAGTACCTTCAACTCCAACATCAAATGAAGCAAATTTTTTGTCTCCTATTTTGAAGGCGTAGGATACGTAAGGGTTATCGGCATCGCCTTTTGAGTATTCAAGCCGGTCCATGCAGGCTGCATCCATTTTGAGATAAATGGTTTGTGCAGAGAGGCTGCCTAACAGGAGGCAACCGGAAATCAAGGAAAAAATATTTTGTAACATCGTTAGGTTGTTTATTAAAGTGTTGATTTAGAAAGGATTAGCAAAGGAAGAAAATAATGTCGTTATTTTCAAGAAAGTCGAAATTTCATTGATTGTTCTATTCGGATAGCAAAAATTCTTCCATTTGTTCAAATTTGATGGATTCACCCCCAATTCGACAAGAACTCATCAAGTCGTTTTCTTAACAATTCATTAATCCCATTTCTACAACAGTTGCCAACGCTTGTGAGTTTTAGCAGTGTCTTTTGATAAAAAAAACAACATCAATTGCACCAAATATGAACATCCGAAAAATGAAACTCGCTTTAACGGTTGATTTGATGAATCTTCCTACCATGGCTAACACCGTTGACACCGTCCAACATTCTATGCGCCGCTTCGAAGATGAAACTGGCTCATTTAAAGGATGGAAACAGCTCTCAAGCTCAGAAATTGAGGTGGGAATTGGCGGAAAAAAGTTTGCCCTCCAATTTGAAAATGTGACACTCGACCTAGACCTTTTCACCAATGAATTTTCAAGTGAGCAGTACATCAAAGGTTTTGACCTGAAAGAAAATTTCGCCTAAAAAGGCGCTGATATATATTTTTGTGTTTAGAAGAATGCCGAACCACTTCCCTCCGGTTCGGCTTTTTTAATGCAAAAACCCAAACTTCACCTTGATTCGGAAGTTTGGGTTTTTGCTTTTAACCAATTGACCATCAAGCTATTACTTGAGTATGGTCACGTCGCCTTTCAAAATTTTCCCATCGGAAATATTCAAGCGAAGAATGTAGTAATAGGTGGCGTGAGGCAATTCATCGCCTTTGTTGCTCTTGCCGTTCCAGTTGTTCAAATAAGGCTTGACTTGGTAAACAATGTCCCCCCAGCGATTGAAAACAATGAATTCATTGTCAGGATAATTACCATCGTTGTTCAACAATTCATCGAAGACCAATTCATCGTTGACACCGTCGCCATTCGGGGTGATGCCATTCGGTGTTTCACCACAAGCCTCATCTGGGTCGGAAACAACTTCAATGGTTAAAATTGCCTGGTCACAAAGGTCAGGGCAGCCGAGGTCGCAAATCTGATAAGGGATTTCCACTTTGCCCGACACGCATTTTTCCTTGGTAAAAGTTACCAAACCAGCGTCATTTGACACCACTTCCCCAAAAACATTATTGGGCAACAAGGTGAATTTGACGCCGCCAAAAATTTCATCGTTTTCAAGTACATTGAAACTGATTTGGCCGCCTGTACCCGGTTGGAGCGTCGTGTTGTCGTTCACGGCGTTCGGCATCGCATTGTTCACTAGGATGGTAACTGTGTCCTTGGAATAATTGAGGCAATCACCCAACGAAAGGGTATAAACAAAGATATATTCTCCAGCGCTAAATCCAGAAGCAATTGTGGTTGCCAATGCTGGATTTTCAATATCAGTGCCAGTCGTCAAGGAAGTCCAGTTACCCGTGGTACCAGCAGGCTGGTTTCCTATCAGCATGGCATCTGCTTCGCAATTCGCATAATCTGCTTGTGCCGTTGCGGGCTCCAAGTTAGGGTTGTTTTGTACCACTGTTGCTTTTGTGGAGGCCGAGCACCCATTGGCAGTATTCGTTACTGTCAGGGTGTAATTTCCTGCTTCGCAAACTGAAATATTTTCACCGTTTCCGACAATCATCCCGTTTTCGTTCGTCCAGATGTAGGTCAAATTCGTGCCTGTTGAAGTGCTAGTGCCCGTTAAATCCACACAGGGATTGTCACAGGAAATATTGCCAGCAGTCGGAATGGTTGCTGTGAAAGATTCAATATCATCAATCACTGACACAGTGTCCCTTGCTTCGCAACCTCCTGTTTTTGTAATCACCAGTTCATAAACCCCTGCTGGTACGTTTGGAACTATGATTTGATTGGAAACGAAAGTGCCATCCAGTTTTTGCCAGAGAATAGTGTTTCCGGCAGTCGTTGAACCGCTGCCATCAAGGGTGACGGTCATATTTTGGCAATTGGTAGCCATGTCAAGCCCCGCATCAGCAATAATGCTGGAAGGGCTTAGCGTCACCATTACCAAACTGCTGGTTGACATACAGCCATTGTCATTCGAGGTTACCACCAAAAAATAAGTGCCAGGCTGCGTAATGGTAGGCATTAACGTAGTTGGATTTTGAATTGACAAGCCAGCAGGACTACTCGTCCAAGTGACGCTGTAATTTGCAACATTTGTACTGCCATCCAACATGATGCTGCTGCCAAGGCAGGGGAGCACCTTATTCGGCCCCGCATTTGCTATTGGCTTCACTTTGTCTTCTGTGACTGTGACCGAATCAAACCCAACACAGCCAGTCGTGCTGTTGTAAACATTGAAATAGTAAACACCTGCGCATGTTACCGTTGTGCTAGGGCTATTTGGGCTTTGGATACACCCCTGACCTGGGCCTGACCATTGAGGTAAGAGTGCAGAATTGCTTGAATCAAATGTACCTTGAAGCATGGCTGGGCCGTTGCAATCCAATTGGTCGCTGTTCCCAGCCTCAGATACAGGTGGGGTAGTGAGGTCGCCAACCGTCACGCTTTTGGTCGAAGTACATTGGTTAACTGAATTGGTCACCACCAACTGGTAAATGCCGGGGGCATTAACTACGGTCGTAAGGCCAGTGCCAACGGAGGTGCTTCCACTGAACCATTCGTAACTGATGTTTGCGCCAACTGCCGAGCCAGTTGCATCCAGCGTATCGGTAGTTATCAAGCAAGAAATATCATTGGAATGGCTGGCGACACTTGCAGGCGGTGTTTTTGCATCAATGACTTCCACTTCTGAAACTGCGCTGCAATTATTGCTATTGTCCATAACCTCCAGCACATAGGTGCCGGGGGTAGAGACGGTGGCGCTTGCACTTCCTTGCGCAACGATGGTGCCCAATAAAGTCCAAGTATAGGTGAAATCTGTACCCGTTGATGAGCCTGTTCCGTCCAGTGTCACGGTGTCTATCAAACAGGTAAGCGTCTTGTCGGCACCTGCATTGGAGATTGGTTTCAAGGTATCCCCTGTTACGACCACCATATCCATTGCGGAGCAGCCATTTAAAGTATCCAAAACGGTAAGCTCAAATATACCCGGTGAGCAGGCATTCAAAGTAGCTGCTTGTGGGTTTCCGCAAAATTGGCCATTGCCGACAGGCACCCAATCATACATGATGCTGGGCCCGGTGCTTGATGTGCCTCCAATTGGAACAATTGTCGTAACGCAACCCAAGACGGTATCTACCCCGGCATCTGCTACGGGCGGCATCAAATCAGCCAATACTAAAATACTATCCACGCCGACACAATTGGTAGCCGAATTGCTCATGGTCATAAAATACCATCCTGGCGCAGTGGCTTTGGCAATAAAATCATTTTCAGTTCCAGCAACTACCGCTGGCCCAGTCCACATAATGTCAAAGCCAAATGGCGACAAAGTACCATCAAGCGCTACGGTGTCTTTTTTACAAGAAAGAAAATCAGCTGGCTCGATATGCGGTATGGGCGTTTGAGTGCCTCCGACAAAAACAGTGTCCGAGTCCACGCAGTTAGTGCCAGTTACAGTCAATTTAAAAAGGCCAGAGCCTATGATTTGCGGGTTCTTTTTGGTTTCTTCTCCTGGCAATACCAAGCCAAAGCCTAGTGATTGCCATAAATAGGTATTGTTTGGCGTCATGGAAGAGCCAGAACCATTCAAAATGAGTTCGTTGGTATTGCAAGAGCGGGTGGTGTCCTGCCCAGCATTGGCGTAGGTTGCATTTGCAGAATAAACCACGCTGAAAGGCTGAATTATCGTCAACTGAGGGTTTAGTGCATCTGTAATCGTTACAGTGTAGTACCCAACATTCAAGTTCATTTGGTCAGCTACGGTCGGGTTCACACCGGGGCCCGTCCATTGGTAGGTGTAGGAACCAGAACCACCGCCCACGGTTACATCTATGGCACCGTCCGGGTTTGCTCCGCAAGTGACATCATTCACCACGTAGCTCAAAAGACTAATCGAACCCCCCACGCATACACTCCCAGCGGTAGAAATCAAATTCAGGTTGGAATTGCCCGTGGTTGCACTTCGTATCAATGGGTTTTGAGCTGGGAAAGAAGCGATGGTCAGTGGGCTACATTCCCCGGCTGCGCCAATAATTGTGAAACAAATTTTGAACAGGCTTGTGCCATTGGGTACGCTGGCTCCTAACACTTGGTTCGCTGCATTCCATTGTATGTTCAAATAGCCATTGCCTGTGTTAGTGACATCGTAGCTACTAGGGCCAAAACTTGGCAGAGCACCGGTGGAAATGATGGTGTCATAATCGAGAACATCGCCATCCCAGAATATGGTGTAATTCGTTTTGGTCATTTGGTTGAACTGCTCGGCGGTCAAGTCAACGCATACCGTAGAGTTTTGGCCACCATAAACATCTGGCAAAGACAAATGCAAGATGAATGGGTCGAGCACGCAAACTTTTCCGGGTTGACCGTTTAGGCCAACATTCCCGGCAGTTTGGTTCGTATTTTCAACAACAATGGGCTCAATAAGCCCGCTGAAAACGATGTCTGAACAATCACCAGGGTCGCCCAAAACTTTGAAACAAAGTTTAAAAATGGAAACGCCATCAGGCACGGTAACCCCGGTTGGCGATGACCAATCCATGGTCAGGTAGCCGCTTATAGTTTGAGAAACGTCAAAATTTGGCAGGCTCAAATTGCTCAGGTTGAGCCCTTGAATACCGGTGAACTGAAGCTTGCTTTCGTTCCAGGACAAGGTGTAACTCATGCTTGTGAGGTCGTTGAAATCTTGTACGTTGACATCCAAACAAACCGTGGAGCCGGGGTTGGCATCTTGCGAGCCGACAACCAAGGTAGGCTTGTTGGTATCGCACAAGGTGACCAGGGCGTTATTGATGTTGATACCAATATTCACTGGTTGCCCACCGAACTTGTCCACAAAAATGGAATCCACTACAGAGATGGTTGAGTTGGAGCCACCTGGGCCTACGGCTATGAATTTTAACCGCATCATGACAAAGCCATCAGCTTTATTGCACCCTTGACCTTGTGTTTCCCAATTCATGTGGAGGCGTCCCGTACTGACATCTGCAATACCCGGAAGGCCAACTCCTGTTGAAAAAGGTAAACACGCTGGCCCACCCGGCTGTGTTGGGTAGGTTACATCTAGAAAATTGATAACTGCCGGGTTCCATTTCAAATCGAACATCATCTTCACGATTTGGCTGAAATCTTCCAATTTAATATCCACCTCAAAGGTCTCGCCTGGGCAGACATTCTTGTCGTCAATATTGATGCCGATGCTATTTGGGTTGTTTGTGCAATTAACGGTAACGGTTCCCTGCGTTTGTAGCAGGCCTATGTTTACTCCACTTGGGTTATTGGCCGTTACGGCATCAATGATTTCAATAGGCTCAGGCGGTGTGCTGTTGGTTTCACTGATATATATTGGTGAGCTTTGGCCGCAGTTGCCTTTTATTTTAAAACACACCTGCAAAATCTGGGAGCCATCTGGTAGGGTTACGCCGTTATTTACGCTACTGCTGTACCAAACAGAAGCCAACATCCCAAAAGCTGGCGAATAGTTTACTTGATAAACATCGCCTGAACTACCAAGCGTTTGCGTGATTGCGCTGAAATATTCAAGCACGGAAGTGTCCCAAAAAACAAAGTATTGTGCTGAAATCAGGTCGTTGAAATCTTCGACTTTGAAATCAATGCAAACCACGTCACCCACTTTTCCATCGGCGGAGGAGATGTTCACTTTCAGTGGTTTTGTGCCAATGGAAACGAAGCTATTGCAAATGAATTCTCCAATATCAAAACACGCAGCAGTTGCCCTACGGGTTACCCTGTCAATTGGGCTATTAGCAAATTCGACCGGAGTATGAAACCCGTAATCACCAATTGCATTGAAGCATAAACTAAAAAGTACCTGACCATCGGTCAAAGTCACGCCGTTGTTGGCGCTCTGACAAGGTTGGCCATCATCCCAAATAAACGTGATATAGCCAAGGTTGCCCGTAGTTGTTCCAAAATCAAGAATGTCCAATCCCGTTACCAGTGGGTTGAGGTTGGTGACGCTTTGAAACTGCAGAACAGTAGGGTCAAACGTGATAGTGAACTGCGTACTGATGATGTCGGTAAAGTTCTTAACAACGAGGTCAAGGCAAACATTGTCACCTTGGTCCACTTCCACTTGTTGTGGTGAAAGGCAATAGGTGGGTTGTGCGAATGCTTTTTGCGAAGCCAAAAAAGAGGAGAAGGCAAGTAGGCAAATTATTTTTTTCATGAGTAACTAGGATTTGGGAAAATAATTGGATGTAAAAATGAAGAGCCGTGTGTCTTAGCGTTCCAAGGCGTAGGAAATATTGATTTCGTGTGAGCCGCCAGTGTAGGGGCCAAAAGTGCTGAACGAATAGTCAAAACCATAGCCGATGCGAATGGTATTGTCAAAACCAAGGTTTTCACCCAGCAAGAAACCCGTTTCGAGGTGCATTGCTTTTGAAGTGGCTGCCCCTGCTCCAACCCAAAAATTTTGGGCCATTTGGTAGCGAATGTTGAAGTCCACGTTGACGGGCGCATGTGGAGCTGATTTCACCCAAACCGAAGGCTCCAAAAAGCCGTCGTTCCGCAAAAACTTGATGTAACCCAACATACCGTAAAGGTGCTGGACACGGGTCGTATAGAATTTACCATCTGAATCTTCAAACTGGAGGTCAAGGCCCATCATCTGCGGCATGGAAATGCCGCCATAGACGTAGTCATCCTCGAAAAAGCCGCCGTCCATTTTTTTATAGGCAAATACGCCGACCCCAACATCGGGGAAAAGCTTGTTCTGGTCGTTATTGGAAAGGATGTCGTTGGACTGCCGCAGCCTTATTTCAGAGGCATTCACCCGATACTGCACCATTCCGAAGGAAAGGCCAGCGCAAAGCCCGCTGTAGTAGGGGTCGTCGGAAAGTACGCCACCGATTCTACCATAAAGCCCAGTAAATCCAGTGGGCCCAGTCTGGTCGTTGATGAGGTAGCCGCCCCCCATGATGCTCACTGGGCTGCCCTCCGTGTAGAGGAAATCCCCTCGAAGGTTGGCGGTGGTCGGAGCGCCTTCAAAGCCTGCCCATTGCACTCGGTACGAAGCACCGAAGGTCATGTTTTGGCCGTAAGCTAGGTAGCTACTGCCGGGCGCTGCTGGATTGATGATGGTCTGATTCTCCCGGTACTGGGAAAAAAGGGAAAGTTGTTGAGAAAAGGTTTGACCTGCTATGCACATAAATAGGCATACCAGATACGGTTGTAATCTGCTCATGGGAAATGTAAATTTTGGTGGCTCAAAGGTAGGGAAAAAACCTTTAGCTCACCTTTTCACAGCGAAATTTTAATAATTTATGTAATAAATCAGTCAAACTACCCAAAATCAGTGATTGGGCAGTTCAAATCTTTAACAGGGTGAGGATGGTTGTTCTACTAATTAGGTTTTTCCTACATACTATCTTCGTGCCAAGTTTGCTATTGGCTATTGGCTATTTGCCTTTTGCAGTCAAAGCCAACAGCCAATAGCAAATGGCAAACAGCCAATTTAAAACCACCCCGTCCGCTTCGTGGAACGCCTGCTGGTGCTGGTTTTTATGCCAAAAGCCCCTAGCAGACCACGGGTCAGTTCCCGGGCGATAGTGCTGCCGATTTGGCGGGTGGTTGGGCTGCTCACCACTTTCTCAAACATGGATTTTTCTGGACGGCCAGAAGTCGTTTTTTGGGCAGCTTGCTGCTGTTTCTGGATTTCTGCCTGATGTTCCTCCGTTGCCGCTTCCTCGATTTTGCCGTTCAAAATCTCGTAGGCGCTCTCCCGGTCTATCACCTCGTTGTACTTTCTGATGATGTTTGACTTGCGTAAAATATCGTCAATTTCGCCCGGTGTCAGCACGTCCATTCTCGATTGTGGCGCCCGTAGCAAGGTATGTGCGAGTGGGGTAGGGATGCCCTTTTCGTTCAGCGCCGTCACGAAAGCTTCGCCGATTCCCAGTTCCGTGATGAGGTTTTCCACGTCGTAATACTCTGATAGCGGGTAGTTCTGAGCGGCCAATTTAATGGCTTGGCGGTCTTTAGCGGTGAAGGCACGGAGGGCATGTTGGATTTTCATCCCCAACTGGCCAAGCACGGCGTCAGGGATGTCGGCGGGGTTCTGCGTTACGAAGAAAATCCCAATCCCCTTCGAGCGGATGAGCTTGATAATGGCCTCGATTTGGTCCAGCAGCGCTTCTGACGCCTCTTCGAAAACCAAGTGCGCCTCGTCAATGAAAATCACTAACTTGGGCTGGTCAAGGTCGCCTTCCTCTGGAAAACTGGCGTAAATCTCCGCCAACATTTGCAGCATGAAAGTCGAAAATAGCTTCGGCTTGTCCTGGATATCCGTCAAACGGACGATGGAAATCATACCCTTCCCATCATCATCCAATCGGCAGAGGTCATCTACATCAAAAGACCGCTCACCGAAAAACACATCAGCGCCCTGCTGCTCCAGCTCCACGATTTTGCGCATGATGGAACCGACCGTCGAAGTGGAAACCATTCCGTATTCCTTCTGAAAATCGGCCTTGCCCTCGTCGCCCAAATATTGAAGCACTTTTTTCAAATCCTTTAAATCAAGCAGAGCGAGGTTGTTGTCGTCGCAATATTTGAACACGACCGCCACCACGCCGCCCTGCGTATCGTTCAGGCCAAGGATTTTGGAGAAAAGCACAGGGCCGAACTCCGTCACCGTGGCCCGCAGCCGAGCGCCTTTTTCATTAGAAAGGGTGAGGAACTCCACGGGGCTGCCCGAAGCTTTGAACGGCACCCCAATTTTCTGGTGGCGCTCCTCGATTTTCGGGTTGCTGGTGCCCGGCATGGCCACACCGCTCAAGTCGCCTTTCACGTCCATCATCAGCACTGGCACGCTGTACGAACTGAGTTGCTCCGCAATGATTTGCAAGGTTTTCGTCTTTCCCGAACCAGTTGCGCCAGCTATTAAGCCGTGGCGGTTCATCATGCGCAGCGGCACTTTGATTTGGGAACCTACTTGGCATTCCTTGTCGAGCATGGCAGCGCCCAATACGATGGACTCGCCTTTGAAGGTGTAACCAGCCGTGATGTCGGTGATGAATTTTTCTTTATTGGCCATTTTGAAAATGATATTGAGTTATTGGGTGATTGAGTTATTGGCGATGCATCAACAACAATCAAACAATTTTAACAATCAAACAATTTTTTACCTCATTGAAAATTCCACTCCTGTACCCGCCGCTGGAACTTCTTCTCATTGGTGGGCCAAAGTTTTACGTCAAAATTAGCTTCGAGTTGTTTTTCGAGGCTGGGTTCCATCAGGTTTTGAAAAAAATTGATGCCCGTAAGCGCCTCCACCTCGTCCACCGAAACAGCGAAAGTGCTGATTGGCAAGGTGCTGGTTTCATTTGGAACGATGAAGCCGATGGCCTTCAATTCTGGTTCGCTGAAGTCGAGCAGCACCTTGTAAAAGGACGGGGCAACGGCCACCTGGTTCTCCCCAATCCAAAACTTGATGGGCTGCGAAAGCACCGGCCCGGTTACGACGTAGAGATGCTTGAAACGTTTCGCCCAGTCACGGGTCAGTTCCTCCAATTCTCGCCAAACCCCCTTGTTGAAGCCGGATTCTTGTGGTGAAATATTGCTCATCAAAAAGGTTTCGGACATCGCCTCTTCGGAAAAAGCCATGTCCGCCGCCGGGACGATATGCCCCCGGTCGTACTTGCTTCGGCGGTAATCTTCCAAAGTCGAACTGCCCGATTCCACCTTCGGGTCGGGCCGGAAATTGTCGGTGCGCTCCACCCATTTTTCGTTCAGGCGGTCGGAAGTAAGCTCGTAAGCGCACCACTCCGGCAGTTCGTATTTTTCAACATAGGACAAAGCGTAGTATTTGTGCTGAACGATGGCACCGTTCGGGTTAGTAGGCAGGTAGAAGATGCTGTCCTTGCCCGTTTCTTCCACATTTTCGACGTCTTTTTGCACGGGTTCTTCCGGTGTTGGTTCCGGCGTTTTTCCCATGAAATTTTGAAAGCCCCAGTAAATCACCCCCATTAGCACCGCAAAAAGGCCGACCTTGGTAATCATACCAGTGCTTTCTGCTTTACTCGACTTTTGGTGGTTCTTGCGAAAATTTGCCATTCAATAAAACGATAATAAAATTTAGCGGCAAATGTAAGATTTGGAATCTAAATAATTTTGGGAACTAGTAATCGCAAATACAACATCCCCTGACATTTTGTCACACTTCCCTCCGTTTTTTTTATCTTTGCAGCCTTAAATTCAAAAGCAAAGGCATGTACGACAATAACCCAACACTTGTTGGCATCAAAAAAGAGATTGACGAGGAAAAGCAGGGTCAGGTTTTTTACGAAGAAAAACCCCTTGCCGAAGGCAACCAACCCAGCAACGGCAAGCATTTCTACATTGAAAGCTATGGTTGTGCCATGAACTTCAGCGATTCGGAAATCGTGGCGAGCATCCTTTCTGGAGTAGGCTTCCAGCCTACCCGGCAGTTGGAGGAAGCCGACCTAATCCTTGTAAATACCTGTTCCATTCGGGAGAAAGCGGAGGAGACGGTTCGGCAGCGACTCAACATTTTTGCCAAAATAAAGCGGAAACGCCCCGGCACATTAGTCGGTGTGCTCGGCTGCATGGCAGAGCGTTTGAAGAGCAAGTTCCTTGAAGAGGAAAAACTCGTGGACATGGTCATCGGCCCAGATGCCTACCGTGACCTGCCCAACCTTGTGGCTGGTGCAGAGGAAGGCGAGCGTGGCGTCAACGTCCTGCTTTCGAGGGAAGAGACCTACGCCGACATCAGCCCGATGCGTTTGGATGGCAATGGCGTGGCGGCTTTCATCTCCATCATGCGGGGCTGTAATAATATGTGCTCGTTCTGCGTCGTGCCGTTCACACGAGGCCGGGAGCGCAGCCGGGACTGTTTCAGCATCGTGAGCGAGGCGCAAGACCTCTACGAACGTGGCTACCGGGAAGTGACCCTTTTGGGGCAAAATGTGGACAGCTATAGTTGGCAAAATCCTGAGAATGAACAGGTTGTGAACTTTGCGCAGCTACTAGAAATGGTAGCGCTGGTCAACCCGAACCTGCGGGTACGCTTTTCCACTTCCCATCCAAAAGACATCACGGACGAGGTATTGCACACGATTGCCCGCTACGAAAACATCTGCAAATACATCCACTTGCCCGTTCAGAGCGGCAACTCCACGGTACTGGAGCGCATGAACCGCACCTACGACCGGGAGTGGTACATGGAGCGGGTGAAGGCCATCTACCGCATCATTCCAGAATGCGCCATCAGCGCCGACATCATCGCTGGCTTCTGCGGCGAGCAGGAGCACGAGCACCAGGACACCGTGAGCATGGTGGATTGGGCGAACTACAGCATGAGCTACATGTTTTTTTACTCGGAAAGGCCCGGCACATTGGCTGCCCGAAAGTACCCAGATGATGTGCCTTTCGATGTGAAAAAGCGCCGTCTTCAGGAAATCGTGGACAAACAAAGCGAGGTTTCACTGCGCCACAACAAGGCGGATATTGGCAAGACTTTCAAAGTGCTGATTGAGGGTGACTCGAAGAAATCTGACAAAGATTTCAAAGGGCGCAACTCACAGAACAAGATGATTGTCTTCCCTAAAATTGATAATCTGAAGCCTGGCGATTATATTTGGATAAAGGTGACGAGTGCGACGAGTGCTACGTTGATGGGGGAGGTGAGCTATCCGTAGATTTACGACTGACGATTTACGATTTACGAAAGACTCGTGGGCATGGCAGACTCCATCGTAAATCGTCAGTCGTAAATCTTAAATGAATATACTATGACAAACGACCAACTCAAAAAGCGCTTTAAGGATTTCGCTATCTCCATTATTCAATTCTTGAAAGATTTGCCTGATTCGTTTGAAATTCGGACAATTCGAAACCAGATGGTAAGGTCAGGGACGTCACCTGGAGCAAATTACAGAGCAGCTTGCCGAGCGAAATCAACGCCTGATTTTATCAATAAATTGAAAATGGTAGAAGAGGAATTAGATGAAACACAA
>JBGSWN010000210.1:0-3860 GCA_041752395.1 Saprospiraceae bacterium
CGGAGATGAAAGCCATAATCAAGCGGAAATTTAAGACGTTATCGTGGTACGCCATCGGGGTGGGCATGGTCAAATCCGAAAACCTGGACGAAAAAGGCAAGGTCGAGAGCTCTACCGTTTTGACAAAATTCGAAAAATGAGTCAAAGTCAGGCGGCAATTTGACGTTGCCGCCTGGCTTCAAGTTTCAACCAGCCCACCCTTCCCTGTCCAAACTTCTATACTGAATCGCCTCGGCGATGTGTTCAATCTTAATTTCTGGGCTACCAGCAAGGTCAGCACTGGTGCGGGCCACTTTCAGAATGCGGTCATAGGCACGGGCCGAAAGCTTCTGCACCTCCATCGCTTTTTTCAAAAGGGCAGTGCCAGCGGAATTGAGCTGGCAGACCTCCCGCACGAGACGGCTCGGCATTTGTGCGTTGCAAAAAACACCTTTGTATTCCTTGAAACGCTCGCCCTGAATCTCACGGGCCTTGATGACGCCAGCTACTATTTCCTTACTGGTTCGAGCAGGGGCATCGTACCTCGCCAGCTCTTCGTAAGAAACTGGCGTCACCTCCACATGCAGGTCAATACGGTCGAGCAACGGTCCACTGATTTTGCTCAAATAACGCTTCACCACGCCGGGACCGCAGACGCATTCCTTCGTCGGATGGTTGTAAAAACCGCAAGGGCAGGGGTTCATGGAAGCAATCAGCATAAAATTGGCGGGATAGTCAATGCTCATTTTTGCCCGTGAAATGGTGACCCGGCGCTCCTCCATTGGCTGCCGCATCACCTCCAGCACTGAGCGTTTGAACTCCGGCAATTCATCCAAAAAAAGTACCCCGTTATGCGCCAGCGAAATCTCGCCGGGCATGGGATTGGAGCCACCACCCACCAGCGCCACGTCACTGATAGTGTGGTGCGGCGCCCGAAATGGCCGGTTGGAAATCAGCGAAGCCTCTGGCGGAAGCACACCGGAAACCGAATGTATCTTGGTGGTTTCCAATGCTTCCATCAGCGTGAGCATCGGCAGGATGGTCGGCATCCTGCGAGCGAGCATCGTTTTGCCAGCGCCCGGCGGCCCGATGAGGATGGCATTATGCCCACCGGCGGCGGCAATTTCGAGGGCACGTTTTACATTGTCCTGGCCTTTTACATCGGAAAAATCTACGAGGAAAACCTCTTGATTGGCAGCAAATTCCTCCCGAGTGTCCACCACGGTTGGTTCCAATTGGAGGCGTCCATTCAAAAAATCCACGGCTTCGAGGAGGGTGGTCACGCCGTAAACTTCGAGGTTGTTGACGATGGCGGCCTCCCGTGCATTTTGTTTTGGTAAAATAATGCCCTTGTACTTCTCCACCCTCGCCTGAATGGCGATTGGAAGCGCCCCTTTTATGGGCCGCAAGCTCCCATCGAGCGATAGCTCGCCCATCATGATATACTTGTCAAGTTCGGTATTGCTGATTTGTTCTTGCGCCGCAAGAATGCCAATGGCGATGGGCAGGTCGTAGGAAGACCCCTCTTTTCGGATGTCGGCAGGGGCAAGGTTGATGACCATTTTCATGCGCATCATCTGGTATTTGATGCTTTTCATGGCAGTCTCGATCCGGGGGAAGCTTTCCTTCACCACGTTGTCCGGCAGGCCGACGAGGTGATACCATGGGCCGTTTGGAGGTGGCTGTCCGCCTGCGCTAACTTCAACAGTGATGGTTTGGGCATCAACGCCTTGAACGGCGCTGGCGTAGGTTTTTACGAGCATTGGGTTTTCTCATTTTTGCAGGGATTGAATGAAGGAAGGATTGAATGAGTGAATAACCTTCGCATTTCAATCAAGCTGTTTGTTTGTGTTTTTGTCTGAAAGGAGCCTGTTTATAAAGCATCAAATATCTTCTAAAAAGCTGAAATTGCGCAGCACGCAAACATATAAATAAGCAAACACGAATTTCACCCAAATAAGGTAGGCGGTTCTGGCACTTTGAGGTGCATGTCAGGCGAGTCGTTGGCCACAGCGTTCACCTTGTCCGTTACTCGGTATTTCTTGATTAGATGGTCTGGTGGTGTTTGGAGCAGCATCAAAATTTCGTCGAGGTCATCCGATTCCAGCCAGCGTTTTTGCTGTTCGGGTGTGGTGAGCAACACGGGCATGCGATTGTGCAAATCAGACATGTCATGGTTGGCGTCGGTGGTGATAATGGAGAAGGTTTTGAGGCCATAATCGCCTTTGTACCAAACATCCCAGACCCCGGCGAAGAACATCAATTCATTGTCCTTCAGTAAAATACGATAGGGGATTTTGCCCTTTCCCTCCCTGCGCCATTCATAAAAACTATCGGCAGGCACGAGGCAGCGGCGTTTGCGAACAGGCACACGGAACGATGGTTTGGTCTCGATGCCCTCCCGCCGTGCATTGATGAGGCGGCCTGCATTCTTGCCATCTTCCGACCAGTGCGGCACCAGGCCCCAGGCGATGTACTGCAAACGTTCCGGGTCGTCGTCGGTCACCACGTAGGCATGTTGCGTCGGGGCAATATTGTAGCTAAGATGCAGCATTTCCGGCACTTCCACGAAGGGGAGCTGCTGTTGCAATTTTTCTTTTGAAGTGACCAGTGAAAATCGTCCGCACATATTTACACAAGTAAAAAGTTAGGTAAACGGGCTGCTTGTTTCCAAACAAACCAAGCCATTGCAAGTTATTTTTTCTGAACAAAAAGGCCTTGTTGTTCCACACGATTCAACAACAGGAGCAGGGCTATCCACAACAAATATTTAGGGTGAAAAACAAATCGTTGGGAGTGCTCAAAAGCAGTTCTCAACACGCCTAAAAAAGCGATTTCATAAAGGTATAAAAATCAGGGTTTTAGCAAAAAGCTCCGCCAACAGTTTTTTTGGGGATCCATGTGGAAGCCAAGGGAGCTTGCCAACATCCATACAGTTGGAGCGTGTAGTTTTCAAAATTCGAGGTACACATGAAATGGGGTTTGTGTGGGTAACCCCATGTTTCGGGAATGTTAACCGAAAGTTATCCCAACTTGGAAAACTTAATTTTATCACCACGGTTCTTCTCCACAGGCTGTGAAAAAGGGACGCAATGTATTGATGCTGAACACACAACCATGTTGGCGGAATGTGGATGAAAGGCGCAGTTATCAAGGTTATGAAATGGCATAATTTAATACCCAGTTTTTCTCCACGAACTAACACCCTTAATAATAAGCTGGCAAATGAATTTTTTAAAAAAGAAACTCATCAATACTATTAGAGATGACACGGTGGTGATTTTCAGGCAAACAAAACAATTTAGTTTTACCCAAAATTTTCATCCATGAATACAAGCACGACTTCGACCCCCGTTTCAAAATCCGTTCGCCTCTGGCTGCTAGCGGGCGTGGTCATGGTTTTCTTCCAAGTGGTCATTGGCGGCGTCACCCGGCTCACCGACTCGGGGCTTTCCATCACGGAGTGGGCCGTCATTCAGGGCACGATGCCACCGCTAAATGAGGGCGAATGGCAAGTCGCCTTCGACAAGTACAAAGTGGCCGCCAAGAAGCAGTTCGAGACGCTCCACGCCGACATGTCGCTTCAGGATTTCAAGTTTATTTTCTTTTGGGAATATTTTCACCGCCTTTGGGCGAGGCTGATGGGCTTTGTTTTCCTGTTCCCCTTCCTTTGGTTTTTGGTAAAAAAGCAACTGCCCGGCTGGCTGCTCCGACGGCTCGGCGTGGTGATTGGCTTGGCGATGTTGGCAGCAGTCTTCGGTTGGATCATGGTGGCCTCTGGCCTCAACAACGACAACCGCACCTGGGTCAGCGCCTACAAGCTGGTGACGCATTTGGGTATCGCCACGGTGTTGTTCAGCTACCTGTTTTGGACTTGGCGA
>JBGSWN010000211.1:0-50965 GCA_041752395.1 Saprospiraceae bacterium
GTGGTGACGAAAAATTCACGCTTGGCCAAGGCGACATGATTTTTCTGCCGAGGGCCGTGCCACATACTTGGGCGCAGTTGGAGGATGTGGGCAAACTGCTCTTCTTCTTCCAGCCCGCTGGGAAAATGGAAGGCTTTTTCCGCTCCATCGGTGGTGGTAAGGCCCTGGCTGATGGGCTTGACCCTTTTAAAGAACATGACATGGAAGTGGTTGGCCCGCCAATTAGTTTTTAATCTGTAAATCAATTAGTTATGAAAAATCGAATTTCAATTTCCTTCGCAATTTTCACCCTGCTCATCCTTTCTTGCAGCAGCAAAAACGAGTCAGCAGCAACGGGTGAAACCACTGATCAAGCCTCTACCGCCAGTACTAAAGAAAACTACCTCAGCCTAAAAATCAATGGCGTGGAATGGGTGGCCGACCACGATGTCTTCGGCGCATTTCACCCAAAGGGCTACAACAAAGTCATCATCATTGCAGGTGGGAAAGGCGCAAAGGACAAGGACGAACAGACTTTTAATATCAATATCTACAACACCGAAGGCCCGGGAACCTTCAATTTCAAGGACGGCAACACCGACCTCAGCGTGGCACAATTGGCCAATTGGACCCCGGAAAGCTTCCTTTGCGGCAGCATGATGGGACATAATATGCGGGTAAAAGTGACAACTGCCAGTACCAAACCTGATGTAGTGGAGGCGACTTTTGAAGGGGAATTGACTTGCAATACGGGGGAGGTTTTGAAAATTACCGACGGGAAGTTTTATTACCACGAATAAACTAATTAATTCATCATCCAATGGCATATTCCACCAAAATAAAAGTCTTCATAATCGGCCTAGTTGTTGTCGTCATATTGGGTAGAGTCGGGTGTTATTTTGTAAATAAAAAATATGACACTTATCGCCGCCCATGGGCCTATAGCAGCGATGCCAGCAAACCGCTTTTAGTCGGCAAATGGAAAGGAATTGTCACCGACCCGGACAATGTAGTTCATCAAGTCGAAATGGAAATATTTGAACCAATGAGCGATGAAAAGCGGATGAAGCGTTTTCAGCGTAAACGCATTAAACGGGACCGCAGCAGTCGCACCTTTTTCGATGGAATGGCAGTGCTGGAAGTCAATGGCCACAGGGACTCCAGCGAATTATATGGTGGGTTGGACGAGCCAGATGGGCATCAAATCCATTTCCAATTCCGGCCCGTAAACGATGTACATCCACCGGGTTTTAACCTGAATTTGGTGGAGGGGAATTGGCAGGAAAATACCCTCGACCTTAACGTGACTTTCGCTTTTTTTAAGCCGGATGGTGGCAGTTATTCGGACAGTGCGGACCCACGTTTTGATAAAAAAGGCAAACTTTTAATGACTCGAAATAATTAATTGCTAGCAGCATATTGCGTTGATTTTCGCAGCGATAAATACAATATCACTGTTTAATGTACCTCCAATTTGTCTGTATAAATCTGCAATTAATACCAAATTAAAAAGTAAATATCTGCTTTAAACGCTACCCATTTTTTTAACCATTTTTTTTAAACTTAAATCCGATTAAATGAAAGCAGCAACCTGCATTCGAACAGGACTGACGGTGCTATGCCTGATGTTTTTTACAGCACTTATTTTTTCACAACCGACTGGTTCCACGAGTAGTGGTCTCAGTGTCGCAAAAAAGGGGATTTGGCCCAATAAAACCTGTTCCGTTTGTTGGGAAAACCCCACGCCCAGCAACGATACCGAACGCCAATGGGTTCGCCAAGCCATTGCCGATACTTGGGAAAAATCCTCTGCTTTCCGCTTCACGGGCTGGGGTGCTTGCCGACGTGGGCAAAAAGGCATCCGCATCCTTATTGACGACGATTGGCCACACGTTGAAGACCTCGGCAGCTTTCTCGATGGCGATGAGGACGGTATGGTGCTCAATTTCGATTGGGAAGGCTGTAGGGGCAGCGACCGTAAAAACTGCATCACTTGGGTCGCCATTCACGAGTTTGGCCATGCGCTCGGCATTGCCCACGAACAGAACAGGGGTGATGCGCCGCAAGCTTGCAACGAGGAAAAATCGCAAGGCACGACGGGAGATTGGTACCTCACGCCTTACGACGAATTTTCAGTGATGAACTACTGCAATCCCATGTGGAACAACGGCGGCGTGCTAAGCCCCGGCGATGTGGCGGGCATCCAAAAACTTTATGGTTCCAATGATTTCGAGGACTTGGGCGGCCAATTGACGGGCGAACCAGTGGCCTGTTCTATGAAAATGGGGCGGCTCGATGTCTTTGCCGTGGGCACCGATGGGGCAGCTTACCATAAATATTTCGCAGACGGGACTTGGCATGATTTCCAAAGTCTCGGCGGTAATTTTTTGATGGCTCCGACCATTATGGCCGCCTTGCCCCTCACTACCGTTTCCTGGGGAAACAACCACCTCGACGTTTACGGGCGTGGGCAGGACGGCGCCATTTATCAAAAATGGTGGAACGAGGCAAAGAGCCAATGGGAAGGCTGGAACAACCTCGGCGGCTCGTTCAAAGGCGCACCCGTGGCCGTCTGTTGGTCGCCGGGCCGGGTGGATTTGTTCGGCATCGGCATGGACGATGCCGTTTGGCACAACTGGTGGGATGTGAACGCAAACAACCAAAAATGGGGCGGCTGGGAATCGCTCGGTGGCAAGTTCAAACTTGGCTACCTCAGCGTCGTATCCCAAGCTCCTGGAAAGCTCGACATCGTGGGCATCGGCATGGACAATGGAATGTACCACAAGGCTTGGAACAATGGCTGGACGGATTGGAAGCCCCTTGGCGGCAGCTTTTCCGAAGCACCTTCGATGGTTTCGGCGGGCGATGGCTTCCTCGATGTATTCGGCATCGGCGCTGACAAAGGCTTATACCACAAGCGTTTCATACAAGGCACTTGGAGCAATGGTTGGGACAATCTCGGCGGCAAATGCGCCAGCCGCCCATCAGCGGTTTCGCTCGGCATGGAGCATTGCACAGTGATTGTGAAAGGCACGGACGGCGGCCTTTATGAGAACCGTTGGAACCATGAAACCCGTCGTTTCGATGGTTTTATTCGGCTTGGCGGGGTGCTGACAGATGCACCTTTTGCCGTCGGCGAGGGCGTGAACATTCATGTGCTGATGCGTGCGCCCAAGAACGAAATGCTGCATTTTGGCTGGCGTGACCCGCACCCTAACCCGGCATTGGCGAAGTTCCGGGAAAGCATGGACGTGGGGACTGTGAAGTTTCAGAAGCGGTTTTGATTTAAACACATAGGCACATAGCACACATGGGAAAAACGCTATAGCCAAGAAAACTATGTGACCTATGTGCCTGTGTGTTTAAAAAGAACTTGTTTTGTAAAAAAATCTGTGATGCGCTTGCTGCCCTTTCTGCTGCTTTTCGTTCTCACTGCCCAGGCGCAGCCGCTCCACTATTTTACCCATTTCACCGAAAAAGAGGGCCTCTCCGATAACAACGTGCAGTGCATCCTGCGGGACCAGCAAGGCTACCTCTGGGTCGGCACCGCTAACGGCCTCAACCGCTATGACGGCTACACTTTCCGGCAATACTTGCCCGACACCCGGCAGTCGCAACGCACCGTCAGCAACGAAAACATCAATGACATCAAGCAGGACAGCGAGGGGTACATTTGGATTGCCACTGCCAACGGCTTGAACCGTTACGACCCCCGAACCGAGACTTTCAAGGTCTGGAAAAACACGGGGCGAAGCGATGGCTCGCTGCCTAATTCGCTGGTTTGGAACATTTTCATTGATGCTAAAAACCAACTCTGGCTCGCCTGCGACAACCGGGACCTCTGCCGTTTCGACCCGAAAACGGGAGTTTTCAAGACCTACCAGTGGAAGGCATTTTTGGATGAAAAACGGCCAGAAGTCGCCAACGCAGAGTACAAAACCATTTATGGTTGCCAAAAAAGGGGCGATAGCGGCCTCTGGTTCCTCACCAATTTTGGACTTTTTAGTTTCGATTTCGCCACCGAGGCTTTTGAGAATCACGCCTACCCAAAGCAGTTTAACCAAAACCAAAAAAGCAACTGCCCCGATGCCGTTTATATTGACTCCTGGGACAGCGACCTGCTCCATTTCGAGGCTTGTAACCAGCAATGGTCGCAGGTGAAACTGCCCATTTCACCAAAACTGACGGGAGGCCGAAGGCAGGTCAGCGACGTGTTTTCGATGGGGAAAAACTTTTGGGTTTTAGGGCGGGAAGGGCTTTTTTTGATGGACTCGGCGACCCTCCAAATGGTGCAAATCCAGCCTTCCAACGACAATCGAAATTCCGCTCCAACGGGCAAATTGAACAACCATTTTTTGGAAAAAAACGGGATGCTTTGGCTCGGTGGCGAAGGCGGGCTTTGGCTGTTCGACCCGGCAGCACAGCATTTTGATTACACCCCGCTGAAAGCTGAAAACACCAAGGATTTTTACAATACCTACTGCCGTTTTTTGGATACTCCGAAAGATGGGCGACGGTATGTCCTCAATTATTATGGCCAGCAAATTCAGATTTTTGAAAATGGTAAACTCCTGAAAACCATGGACTTGCCTGGATTTGCAGCGGCGATATTTGAAGATAAAACAGGTCAAATCTGGGTAGGTGGAGGCTCGAAAATCTTTCAATTGGACGCCAAAAACCTGCGCCTGAACCCTTTCCCAATCCCTTCCAATCTGCTTGAAAATGGAACCCCTTCCGTGTTTTTCGACATCGAACAAGATGCTGCTGAAAACTATTGGTTTGCCAATAACCGGGTGGGTGTTCTCGTGTGGCGGCCCGCCAAAAACGATTGGTGGAAGCCGGGCGAAAAAGAAGAATTCATCGGAAAATCGACCAGCGACCTGCTCGCTGACCACGAGCGCAAAACGATGTGGATTGCTACGCAGGACTATGGCCTGTTCCGTTTTGATGAAAAAACGGCCAAATTCACCCTGTACCGACAGGAGGAAAACGACACCGAAAACAGCCTCGGTGCCTACATTGTCAACTCGGTCTGCAAGGACGGACAGGGCCGTATCTGGGCGGCCACCGACCCCGGCGGCATTTCCCGGTTTGATTACGATGCCCCCAAGGGCAAGGAATTTATCACCCTGAACAGCGAGGATGGCCTGCCCTCAAACCAAGTGCTTTCGGTGTTGACCGATGCCGCTGGCAATGTATGGGCTGGCACTTCCAAAGGGCTGGCTTGGGTGGACAGCCGCCGATTGCGGGTGCGTTCCTTCGGAAAAAACGACGGCATGTTCACCGATTTTCTGGACTTGCCGCTCTCCCTTGCCGCCGACGGACAGGTGCTGAGTGGCACGGTTTACGGCTACCAATCCTTTTACCCCGACAGTTTGCTGAAGAATAAAACGGCTCCCGGTATCACTCTCACTTCGTTTCGGATTTTTGATAAAGACTATGCTGATTCACTGAATATCAATCATTTACAAAAAATAAACCTGACTTGGCAGCAGAATTTTTTCAGCTTTGAATTTGCTTCCACTGATTTTTCGCAGCCGAAAAAAAATGAGTACGCCTATCGCCTCATAGGCTACGATGCCGACTGGATTTACCTCAAAAACCGCCATTCGGCCAGTTACACTGGTGTTCCGCCGGGCGACTATGTGCTGGAAATCAAATCGGGACGAGAGGGGAATTGGCAAGAGCCGGGAGTGCGGCTGGACATCCACATCGCACCGCCGTTTTGGGCGACTTGGTGGTTCCGTGGCCTTGCTTTTTTGCTGTTGGCTAGCGCAATTTGGGGGCTGTACCGCTGGCGCATCGCACAGGTGAAACGAGAAGAAGCGCTCAAAACCGAGTTCAACCAGCGGATTGCCCGCACGGAAATGGCGGCGCTGCGGGCGCAGATGAACCCGCATTTTGTTTTCAATTGCCTGAGCAGCATCAATCGTTTCATCCTCGTCAACCAGCCGGACGAGGCCTCGTCTTACTTGACCAAATTCAGCCGCCTCATCCGCCTGATTTTGGACAACAGCCGCACCGAGACCGTGCCGCTGAACAAGGAAATAGAGGCGCTTCAGCTCTACGTCGAAATGGAGCAAATGCGCTTCAACGACCGCTTCGAGTACCGCCTTTCTGTCGCTGAAGACGTACAAACCGAGCACCTGGAAATACCGCCGCTGCTCATTCAGCCGTTCGTCGAGAACGCCATCTGGCATGGCCTGATGCATAAAAAAGCACCGGGAATGCTGCAGGTACGGGTGTTTTACGAAGGAAAAAAACTCTGCATTGAAGTGGAGGACAACGGTATTGGTCGCCAGCGGGCGATGGAACTGAAAAGCCGCAGCGCCACGGTGAACAAGAGCCTCGGCATGAAAGTGACGGCGGAAAGATTGGAGGTCATCAACCAGTTGTACGGCACAAATGCGGAGGTGGAGACAGTGGATTTGGTGGATGAAAATGGGGAGGTGATGGGGACGAAAGTGATTTTAAAAATTGGGGTTTAGGGCCGTTTGAAGATGTCGGCGGCCTTCATTTTGAAGCCTTCGACCACGGGTTCGGCAGAGCAGATTTGGTCGCCAATGCATTCCTCAATTTGCTGGCTTGAATTGTGGTAAATATGAACCCTTTGGGTATGGGGGAAAATGAGCCATATTATTTCCACGCCAGCGCTGAAATATTCTATGACCTTCGCTTGTACTTGATTGATTTTGTCATTTGGGGAAATGACTTCGATGACAAATTCTGGCATGGGTTCAAAGCCGTCCATGGCCGCACGGGTTTGCTCAAGAGTCACAAGTGCAAGGTCGGGCTTGCGCAATTGGGTTTCGGAAGTCCATACTTCTACTTCGGAAGTAAGAAGCGCTCTTTCGGCAAAGGCTTTTGTGTTTTTATACACATCCTGCAAGTTGAGGATGATGTAGTGCTCGGTCAGCTTCATAGTATCTGATTTTTCAATCACTCCGTTGTTGAATTCGTACTTGACGCCGGGGGCACCCTCCCGGTATTTCCGAAGGAAAGTTTCAAGAGAAACCTTGCGAGGAAGTTTTTCTTGATATGGCGGTTCCCGATAAATTACTGACGTACCCATTGCTTATTATTTCTTACAAAGTTAAGCGAAATTATCAAAAAGAACTTTGGCAACAAGTTCAAAAAATTAAGGCAATTTTCTACCATGCTAAAAACCTACCTACTCGACGACGAACCCAATTGTACGGACGTGCTGCAAGTGCTATTGGAAAAATACTGTCCAGAAGTGCAAATCACGGGCATTTTCAACGACCCGGAAACGGCCTTGGAGGCCATCCGTCAGGAGCGGCCAGCCTTGCTTTTCCTGGACATTGAAATGCCAATGCTGAATGGTTTTGAGCTGCTGCGCCACTGCGAGCCGCTGGATTTTAAGGTCATTTTCACCACTGCTTACGACCAGTATGCCGTGAAAGCCTTCAAGTTCAACGCCCTGGACTACCTGCTGAAACCCGTGGACAAGGACGAACTGATTGCCGCCGTTGGCAAGGCAAAACAGAACGCCAACCCTACTACAGCGCAGCTCAGTTCGGTGCAATACTTGAAAAGCAACCCAACGCCTGAGCGAATCGCACTGCCCGTTGGGCAAGAGTTATTATTAGTAGAAGTCGCTGATATTCAATACTTTGAATCGGAAGGAAGCTATGTTTCTGTGTTTCTGAAAGACCAAAACAAACCCGTTGTGCTGTCCAAGTCGCTGCGGGAATTTGAGGAACTGCTGAACAATTCCGACTTCTTCCGGGCGCACAATTCTTACCTCGTCAATTTGCGGAGCATCAAAAAAATCGTGAAGACGGACGGTGGAGAAATCGTGATGGCGAATGGGCGGTCGTTGCCGGTGGCACGGGCGAAGAAGGGGGAGTTGATGGGGTTGATTGCAAAAGTTTAACTAGCCTATTCGGCTCTTTTTTTCATCACCAAACTATCCGCTGGGTACTGCGCCTTCAAGGAATCCATGTTCGCTTGCGCCCAACCCGTGATGACAGCTCGTTGGTCGTCTGTCAGCTTGGCATCTGGGTGAAGGCCAAAAAAAGTATAACTAGATATCGGCATCTCTTTTTTCTTTACATTATCAATCACTTCGTCAAACTTGTGGTTTTGAACTGCAACTGGCAGTTTGGTGAGGGTGGAGAAATTCAGTTTCTTCTTGCCTCCATTGACGTGGTTTGCTAAAAACCAAGCACCAGGTTGAACGTCAGCATACCATGGGTACCTTGTTAGGTTGGTATGGCAGTCATTGCAGGCTACTGCCAATATGTTTTTCACATCTTCCGGCATTGGGTATTTGGTGGCCACCCCGTAAGTTTCATCGCCTGAAAGGTTTCTCTCAGGCTTGATGAATTGGATGATAACTAGCAGCGCCAAAATGCCAAGGAGGATTTTCTTTTTCATGATTTTCTTTTTGAATATTGCAGGGCAAGGATAGTCATTTTTTTAACAAAAAATAAGTATTAGACAAGGGCTGGAGTACCCCCTCCTAATACCTCAATACCTCAGACTTCCTTTTTTACCCCATCATATCGCTGCCCTGCATGTTCATTTTCATGTTTTTGCGCTTGAAGAGCGACATGTCCATTTTGCCAAAACGGTAGGAGAAATTGATGCGGAAAATCTGTGGGTCACGGTAGCGGAACTGCTCCAGAATGAACAAACCAGACTCTGTGTAAGTCCCGTTTCTGCGGGTCTTGAAAATGTCGTTGACATTAAGCGTCAGTGTACCTTTTTTCTTCAGAATTTCTTTCTTCAAAGCGGCATCTATGAACCAGTTGGAGAGGGTGAAGCCCTGTGCCGTGTTGGTCGGGCCAGGCTGCCAAGGCATCCGGTTACCGCTGTCCGGCGTGAAAGAAGCTTTGCTTCGATACTCGCCAGAAAGCTGAAGAGAAAAACCACTGGGGAGTTTCAGTTGAAGGTTTTCCTTAAAAAACCAGCTCAAGCGGTCAATTTTTAAGCCATCGGCAAAGTTGGTGGCATCCACTTGGCTCTGGTAAACATTGACGTTCGTGGTCAGGTCAAGTATTTTGAAAAATGTATTCTTCAAAGTAGCTTCGGCACCATAAGCTTGGCTACTTTTCGAGTTGCCGTAAGTGATGAGGGGCACTGTGCCTCCCTCCAAATTCACCCCTGACTCAAATTGCGAAGTGATGAGGTTTGAATTGCGCTTATAATAAACGGAGAGCAGCAGGTTATGACCTTGCTTGAAAACATTTTGATAGGAAATCTCTGCCGAATTGGCGAATTCTGGCTCCAGTCCTGGATTCCCACGGCGCAAGGTTTCCTTGTCGGAATAGTCTGTGAACGGCATCGTCTGGAAAAAATTCGGACGGTTGATGCGTCGGGTATAAGCAAACTGGATATTGTCGAGGTCGTTTAGCTTTTTTGTCAAAAACATGCTGGGGAACAAGCTGAAAGGGAAGCCAATTGTGAAAGAAGAATCCTGGTCGGTCAATGAACCTGTGTATTTGCTGCTCTCGGCACGCAGGCCCACTTGGTAGCCCCAGCCTCCAAATTGTTGGCTGAATTGGCCGTAAACGGCATAGACATCGTCACTGAATTTGTAGTGGTCGGCCAATGAGATGTTCTGAACCTCCATGCCCAGTTCATTGAGATAGGCGTTGTAATTGTCGTTTTTATTGCGGCGCAATGCAGCACGAACACCACCTTCAAGCTTCATTTTGTCATTTAGTGGATTTACGAAATCCGATTGCAGCGTTATGAGCTGGCCCCGCCCATCGCCCTGTTGCAATTCTATGAAATTGTCGGTCTGGTCGTTGTTGTAAACCGTCAAAAAATCACTGTTTCCCTTGAACCTTACTCGATTGTAGTTCGCATCTGCCGTCCATTCTGCCCCCACCTTTGGGAACAAGTGTTTGAACTGGACAGAGGTTCCAATATTGCGGAAGTTCCGGTCTTGAGTGGTCATTCGGTTGTAAAAAACGGAAGGCTCATTCGCAGGTACGAACTCGGTAGTAACGTCGAGGTCATCGTTCGGCTCAAAATGCCCACGGGTGTAGCTCCCAGAAAGTGTCAACGTATTTCGGTTGTCCATGAACCAGTCGAAACCTGTCCGGCCATTGATGAAATAGCCAGCCATCTTGCCGTTTGCTATTTGCTGCACTTTCGTCAACGGCTCACCGATGAGGTTCTGGCGCAAAGTTTCGCCATTGTTGAAACCCCGCATCCGATTGAAATTGCCACTGATGAACATATTGGTCTTTTCCGCCCGGGCGTTCACATCGCCACCGAGGTTGAACCCCTTTCGGGTATCGGTGCCAGTCCGCACGTTGCCGTTATAGCCGAGGCGTTTTTCCTTTTTCAAAACAATGTTAATAATGCCTGCCGTGCCGCCGCCAGCGTCATATTTGGCGCTTGGATTCGTGATTACTTCCACGCTTTCAATGGCATCCGCAGAGATTTGGTCGAGGCTGAGGGTGGTCGGTCGGCCATCCACGAAGATTTGCGGAGCGCCATTGCGGAGCGAAACATTGCCATCCAAATCAACGGAAAGCGATGGTACGTTTTTGAGGGCATCCTGTGCATTGCCGCCAGCAGCAGAGGCGTCTTTGTCAACCCGATATATCTTTTTATCGAGCGCCAAAGTGGTCTGTGCAGCCTCGGCAGTGACGGTCACTTCAGCCAATGTTTGGGAGGAATTAACCAACTTGATATTGCCGAGGTCTTTGTCAAAACCACCCGTTGGCATTGGGCCACCGGGCTTGAATCCGAAACTGACTTTTTGGGAAAGTTCAGCATAGCCGATGAACGATATTTTCAGGTTGAACTCGCCCATCACAGGCAGTTTTTCGAGGCTGAAATCACCGTTATCCTCGGTGATTTGGCCTGTGACCATCACCTCTTTCATTGCCTTCGCAATGGTGTCGAACTGCATTTTGTAGAGCTGGACGGTTGCGTAGCCTACCCCCTTGTTGCTCTCATCCACGACCTTGCCGTAGAAGCGGCCCGTGTTCAGCTGTTGGCCGCCGCCCATGCCGCCACCGCCGGGTGCGCCTGGCCAGTTTTGAGCGGATATTTGCGCAGCAAAAAATGCAAAAGCAAGTGCCAGCAAGGGTTTAAAATGGGTTTTTTGATAAAAATGATTTGACTTTTCCATGATGATAGTAGGTAATTTTTAAGCTTGAACGCAAAGGAATGGGAAACGTTTGAATTGGGTTTGGGTTATCGCTGAACCATGAGTTTGAGAAGATGAAAGCAGAAGCAACGAGGATTTTGACTGAAAAGACTGTGTGAATAGCGGAATTTCCCGTTTTATCGCCACAATCCCATTTTTCATCGCTTCGCAAAAAATAGGGCGAGCTAATTGTCTAGTTTTGAGACAGTTCTGAAAAATGCTGCTTTACAAATGAACCTTTTGGGTAAAAAAATACCGTCCGACCTACTTTTTAAACTTGTGTTCCACCTCGTACTTTGGGTGGTGTGGATTGGGCTGCCAATTGTCAATAACTCGGACAACGAACACGATCGTGCCTACCGATTTTCCATCGCCGTCATTCCTGTTGCACTTACAAACATCCCGCTGTTCCTTTTTAACTCCGATTGGCTGATACCAAGAGTCTTCAAAAACAGGGGGGTCAACGCCTACCTCTTATCCCTGCTTGGCCTCATTGCCTTTTTCGCTTTTTTTCAAAATTTCCTGAAAGAGGTAATCATCCCTAGCCATTTGATGAAACGGCACAACGACGTGTTTTGGGCTATCGTTCCCGTACTTTTTGTGACGGCTATCAGTACCGGTTATGGTTTTATCAACCTATTGCTGAAACAAGAAAAATCAAGACAACAAGAGCAAGAAGAGCGAATGAAATCGGAGCTTTCATTTCTGCGTTCACAAATCAGCCCCCATTTCATTTTTAACGTACTGAACAGCATCGTTTACCTCATCCGTTCTAAGTCAAACCAAGCGGAGTCGGTAACCATCAAGCTTTCCGAATTGATGCGCTACATGCTTTATGAGTCCAGTGACACACAGGTTCCTTTGGATAAAGAAATGGAGTACCTGAAAAACTATGTGGAGCTTCAAAAAATCCGTTTCGAGGAAGACGTGGAAATCAGGCTTGACATCGAAGGGAACGCAAGTTCGCAACTGATTGAACCCATGCTGATGATTCCTTTCGTGGAGAATGCTTTCAAGCACGGGGTCGGGCTGATACAAGCCCCAATCATTGACATTCATTTGAAAATCGAAGAAGAAACGCTGACCTTTTCTGTCAAAAATAAAACTTCCGAAATCGAAACAGAAGACAAAGACAGCGCCTCTGGTATCGGCTTGCGCAATGTTCGCCGCCGTTTGGAACTGCTTTATCCTGAGCGCCATGAATTAAATATTGTAACGAACGACGAGTGGTTTGAAGTGGAAATGATACTGAAAACGCACGCTTGAAAAGGTTTTTCATCTTGCTTGCGCAAAATGCCGCCTGATTTCCCCAACTTCACGCCTTCACAAAATCAGGAAATTCAATGAAAATCAACGACAAATACGACCCCGGTTTTTACCGGGCCAATGACTCCCGCTACGAAGGTATGAATTACCGCCGTTGCGGTAAAAGTGGCCTGCTTTTGCCCATGCTTTCCGTGGGTCTTTGGCATAATTTCGGGCACACCGATGACCTCGAAAATGCCCGTAACATTCTCCGAACCTCTTTCGACCACGGCATCACCCATTTTGACCTTGCCAATAATTATGGTCCACCTTACGGCGCTGCCGAAGAGAATTTTGGCCGCCTGTTTCGGCAAGACTGGAAGCCCTATCGGGACGAACTGATTCTTTCCACCAAAGCCGGTTGGGACATGTGGCCCGGCCCTTACGGAACGATGGGCTCCCGCAAATACCTCATTGCCAGCCTCGACCAAAGCCTCCAGCGCATGGGCGTGGATTATGTGGACATTTTTTACCACCATCGGCCAGATCCAGATACGCCCTTGGAAGAAACAATGGCTGCGCTTGACCACATCGTTCGGCAGGGAAAGGCGCTTTATGTGGGCATCTCCCAATACCAAGCTGACGATGCCGACCGAGCTGCCGACATCCTTCGCAGCCTCGGCACGCCGCTGCTCATTCATCAGCCTCGCTACAGCATGTTCGACCGCTGGGTGGAAGGCGGCCTGCTGGATGTGCTGGAAAAACAGGGCGCAGGAGCAATTGCATTCAGCCCATTGGAGCAGGGGATTCTGACGGATAAGTACCTGAAAGGCTTGCCCGAAGATTCCCGAATCGTGAAGGATGGTCGCTATTTGAAAAAAGAGCAACTCACACCAGAACTGATGGAAAAAGTGAGCAATCTCAACGAAATTGCGCAGCAAAGAGGCCAATCGCTGGCGCAAATGGCCGTAGCCTGGTTGCTGAAAGACCCAAGAATCACCACCGTCCTGGTGGGAGCCAGCAGCCCAGCGCAGATGTTGGACAATATTGGCTGTCTGGATAACCTGGATTTTTCAAACGAGGAATTGGCTGCAATTGCGAAGTGGATATGATCAATTGTTGAATTGTTTAATCCTTATATTGCTGAGGGGCGCAAATGCCATCGCATCCAACAATTCGACAATTTAACAATCCAACAATCAACAAAATGAAATTAAAATGCATCGCCGTTGACGACGAAAGCCTAGCCCGAAAACTCATCGAGGAGAACGTGCAGCAATTGCCTTTTTTGGAGCTGGTGGCTACTTGCAAAAACCCGTTTGAGGCCATGGAAGTGCTGCAACGGGAGCAGGTTGACCTGATGTTCCTCGACATACAGATGCCGGGGATGCTGGGCACGAAATTCCTCACCAGCCTTCGGGAAAAACCGATGGTCATCTTCGTGACTGCCTACGCCAACTACGCTGTGGAGAGTTATGATTTGGAAGTAGTGGATTACTTGCTCAAACCCGTGAGCATGGAGCGTTTCACGAAAGCCGCCTTGAAGGCTTATGAAAACTGGCAGTTGCGCCAAAAATCGCTGTTCATTGCGGAGCAAACAAGTGTTTCTCCCGCCCATTTTTTCGTGAACGTGGAGTATTCATTGGTCAAAATCATGGTGGACGACATCACGCATATTGAGGGGATGAAAGACTATGTGAAGATATTTTTGACCACCGCCAAGAGGCCAGTTTTGACGAAATCAACCTTGAAGGGAATTGAGGAAAAACTGCCAAGTGGCCGCTTTTTTCGGGTACACAAATCCTTTATTTTAAATGTGGACAAAGTAGCCTCTATCCGAAGTCATCAAGTGACGATTGGGGAACACGAGATTCCGGTGAGCGAGTCAAATTTGGAGGAATTGATGCGATTGTTGAATTATTCTAAGTAAAAAACCCAACTGAATCATAGCTTTGCACCATCATTTTCTAATCTAAATTTTCAATCAAATGGGCAGTTTAAAACTTGGTAATGTGGACACAGGCAATATGCCTGCCAGCAAAAAAGACTTTCTTGGAAGATTCCATGAAGCATTTACCCCAGCACTTCAAAGCAAGCTTTCCTTCCGTGATGAGGCGGATGGCGTCTGGCAGCCTTTTGCAGAAATCGAAGGCAGTTCTATTCGGGATTTACAGGAATTTTTGAAGACGGCGGGATTTATGCCAAATGGAAAATTGGACGGTATTTATGGCTATGCAACCCAAGCAGCGGTGCGGCTTTTTCAAGAATATATCCGCACGGTGGAAGGCGATTTGGGCATCGGTACGCCAGATGGGGTAGCAGGGCAAAACACGATGTCCTTCGTTGAAAAATGGAAGGCAGCGAAGGCTGGAACACCTGATTTTGTTTGCAAATGGGCGCAATCCACTTCCCAAAACGGCTCACTGGAATTCAACAAATGGATAGGGATTTTGCAGCAAGCGAAGCAAGCTTATGCAAGCAAGCCGAATCCGATTTTGGCTTTTTCTGAAGCTTATACAAAGCCCTCGGATACCAAGAAAATCAAGGATTGGGACACATCACCCGAGTCCATTCACCTAATTGGTATCCGTCGGAATCAAGAAACTTCTTCTTCAAAAAGGGAAAACGATGATGTTTTCGTGCTGCTCATCAATGGCATGGTGTTCAAGTTTTGGGGCTCCACTGACCCCAACCAAGGCATGACGGAAGGACGGAAAGATGAGCCATTTTTGATTGAAGGTCAGCATAGTTACCGCTTTGCATGGCATAAGATTTCAGAACCAAAAAAGGTATATCGTGCATTGAAACCCGCCACGATTGGCGTGCTCGTTTTCAGGGATAGGGATAACACTAATTCGCTCACACCTGCTGATATAGCCAAGGGTTTGGACACCAAACCAAATAATACCATTAATATACATTGGTCCGGCAAAGGCGACACCAATTTCTCTGCGGGCTGCCAAGTAATAGCTGGTCTGAGCTACTATAATAATGAGGATAAACTCATTGATTGCAGGGCATTTGCTTCACCGGGATATGCCGATTTAAAAAACGGTAAAACCAGGGGTGCATATAATGTCTTCACGGATTTACTATTGTCATATGCGCCTGAGAATGTGAAAACAATTACTTATACCCTGGCTCGTGACGAGTCATTTTTATCCATTGAAGGATTTGATGAAAACACTTTTGCACTTTTGGAAAATCGGATGAAGCACGGCGAAGATGTCGCATAATTTTTAAGTAATGGCATATGATTTAGAATTGGCAAAACAGGTCAGTGCCGCATTGTTCTAGCGAAAGGATTTGGTGCAAAAGAAAATGATTGGCGGCCTGACTTTCATACTGAACGACAAAATGGCGGCTGGCATCGTCAACGACGACCTCATGATTCGGGTCATGCCCGATAAATATGAGCAATTACTGGCTATGCCTCATATCAAGTAAATGGAATTTACGGGTCGGGTACTCAAAGGTTTTGTACAAGTGGAGCCGTCGGGGGTTGAAACGGAGGAGCAATTGCAGGTTTGGTTGGAGTATGGCATTGAGTTTGCCGAAAAAGGCAAACTCAAGAAACCGAAGCGAAAAAAGGCCGTTTAAAGCCATTTTCAAATCATTTTTCCTGCAAATTTCAATTATTCAGACATGCGTGTTTTATTGTTACTCACAGTATTTATTGGCTTTTTTGCAGCTTGTCAGCAAAAGCCAGCCAGCCCACAAGACCTCAATTTGGAAGGCTTCAAAATTCAGGACATACCCGGTTCGGACATAAAACGGGCTACATTGACGGATGTAAAAGGTAAAATTATTGAGGAGGGAACCATCCAAAATGGCCACAAACATGGAATGTGGGTCCTTTACTACAAAGACCGGGATGTTCCAGTCTCCATCACAAATTACGTGAATGGCGTGCCCAATGGGCCGCAGTTTGAATTCGGTCAGTACGGCCACATGGAAAAGATGTGCAGTTACACCAACAATGTGTTGGATGGGCGTTTTGCGAAGCTAAAGAATATCAGAAAAACAGAGGAAGGGTTCTATGAGAACGGCATTCTGGAAGGCAATTACAAAAAATACTACGATGGCCGTAATGACGTACAACAAGAGCTAAACTACAAACACAACAAGCTCGATGGGGACATTATCTACTACAATGAAGAAGGAAAAGCGACCATGAAATACCTTTACAAAGATGGCGAAAAGGTGAGCGGCGGCATTGTAGCGCCGGAAAAGGCAGCCCAGTGAAAATAAAAAAAGGGCAAGCGATAAGCTTGCCCTTTTTTGTAAAATAAATGGGACTTTACTTAATCAGAACCACATCACCCTTGTAAGTCAAGACGCTACCATCCACAAATTCGACTTGTGCCAACCAAACAAATACGCCCGGTTGCATTTCCTTTCCCCGGAATTCACCGTTCCAGCCATATCCGGGTTCATTTGGAATCAAGTTAAATTCACTGAATACATTGTTCCCTTGACGGTCAAAAATCTGAAACGATTTGATGCTGCGCACCGAGCCATCCGTAAACGGCATGAACTCATCATTCAACCCATCGCCATTGGGGCTGAAAGCATTGGGGATAAAGACTTTTTTGCGATTATTTACTTCGATAAAAACCTCGCCTGTGGCCGTGCATCCATCAATTGTGCTGACAGTAACTTCGTAGCTCCCTGATTGTACGGGTGAAGCGATGGGGCTGGCACAATCTGCGCAAGAAAGAGCTTCGGCAGGTGACCAGAGGTATGAATTCAGCAATTGATTGGCATCCACATGAAGTTTGATGCTGTCCCCAAGATTGATGTACTGGTCGGGGCCGAGGTTGATGACCAGCGGTGCAGGCCCAAGGATGGTGGCTTGGAACGCTGCGATACAACCATTGGCATCTTGTACATAGTAGGAGTTTAAACCCGCTGAGAAGCCCGTCAATATTGAGTTTGTGAAAAATGAAATGCCATTTGAAGAATAATTATAGGGCGGTTGCCCACCCGTCGCATTGTCAACCGTGATGATGCCCGCATTTGGTAAATCGAGGCAAGTGATTTCGTTTGGCGTCGCAGTGGCGTCAATTTGAGTGGGCTCGCTTAAGGCGGCGTTGGCCATTGCGGAGCATCCTTTTTCATTGGTCACAGTGACGGAATAACCTCCAGCAATGAGGTTTGAGGCAGACGCCTGCGTCGTGCCATTGCTCCAACTATAGGTAAAACTAGCCCCAGGCCCACTCGTCACTGCCTGCAAAATCCCAGAATCTTCCCCCTGACAGGCTACCCCAGCTTGCTGGCTGATACTTACGCCAACAGGAGCATTTGGTGTCGAAATTTGAACACTCGCCGTGGCCGTACAGCCCGTCGCATTCGTCACAGTCACGCCGTAAGTTGCCCCCGGCAGCCCGTTGATGGTGGCAGTGTTTATGCCGTTACTCCAAAGAATTGTGCTGGCGTTTTCGCTCGGTGTCACCTTTGCAACGCCATCGTTACCTTGGAAACAAGAGACTGGTTGCACCTGCGTTGCAATGGCTGTAAACTCCTGTGGTTGTTGGATAATTTCACTCACGAGCACTGAACAGCCGTTGGCATCCGTCACGGTCGTCTGGTAATTTCCAGCGCACAATCCTGTCAAGTTCGGGGTTGTGGTGCCGTTCGACCAACTAGTCAAATAGGGTGGGGTGCCTCCGGCAATATTGAGGGAAATCGCTCCGTCACAGTTGCCGAAGCAGCTCGCATTGGTGACGGACATTGCGCCAGCAACCAAAGCTGTTGGTTCCAAAACAGTTGCCATTACGGTGGTGTCAAATACCACATCTGAAATGTGAATGGCATATTGCCCACCGGGCAAACCCGGCAGCACGATTACCTCACCATCTATTTGAATGAAACCTGAGCCACTCAAGCTGTTGTCTAGGCTTTCCCAGTCAAATTGGTAAGGTGCCACGCCGCCAATAGCTGAAAATTCAATGGTTCCGTTGGTATCGCCGTTGCAAAGCAGGCTGCTGCCAGTCGCCGATGGAATGAAATTTACGTAGAAAGGCATGATTAGACAAGTATCGTTTTCGCACCCGTTTTGATCGGTCACGGTGACGCAATAATTGTCGCCTCCGACGAGGTTGTTGGCAGTGAAACTTGCCTGCCCATCTGACCAAAGTACCGAGTAGCCACCGTCTCCACCCGTAGGGCTGACTTGTAATTGGCCTGAAGTGTTGCCAAGCCCAACGCCTTGATTCGTCACCTGCAAATTGACTTGCACTTGCGTAAGCACCGTCAGGTTGGTGATGACGATGCTGTCACAGCCACCGGGCAGCTGCAACGTGTCATTATAGATGCCCGTTTGGCTGTAGTTGTTGCCGCCTGCGGCAAATGTTTCTCCAAAACAAATGGTGGGAGTGAGGCTGGTCGTTGGTGTTTCGTTCCCTGCATCCGTGACAGTCAGGTTGAAAATACCTGTGTTCAGATTGCCCAAGGCACCATCTATTTCCACGAAATAAGTCGTACTGGGGTCAAGGCAATGGAGCTCTATCATTTCGTCGTTGTTGTTGGCGGTGTACTGGCTAGCCAATTCTGTCATCGTGCCCGTGCAGGTTCCATTCGAGGATTCATAAATGGCCATTTGGATACCAATTGGGTCATAATCGGAACTAATGCCCTCCACAAAAACATGGCCAGTAGGCGGCGGGGTGAAAGTAAACCAGACAGATTTTTGAACACCAAAAGCGGTGGCTGGTGTTGCGTTGGTATTCATTGAACAGGTATTGGTGACAAGCTGCGTGCTGGCCGAACCGCCCAAGGGTATGCTGCCCAAATCCTCTGCTGTGCACCGCAATTCGGAGGCAGCATTCACGTCTAGCTGCTCCACTCCCAGACCAAACCAGCCCAGGGCCAAACTTAAGTCGGTATTGTTGACTTGGTAGCCATCCACCAGAATAAAATAAGTCGTGTTCGGTTTTGAGCAAAAAAACAGCACTTCTTCATCATAGCTTGAAGCATCAAAACTCGAGCTGACAAGGGTGAAAGTGCCGGAACAAGTGTTGTTGCTGCTTTCGTAGATTGCCACCTGAACACTGACTGGGTCACCAAAATTGGAAGGGTCACTGTTCACGTTGACCAAGATGGTGGCTAATGGGTTGGGACTTGTGGTGAAGCTGAACCAAACGCCCACATTATTGAACCAACCTGCACCAGCAGTGCTAGGGTCAGGTTCGTTGAGGTTCGTGGCGCAGAAATTGTTGAAAATACTGGTATCGGGGAATCCAACGGGCACGCCCGAAGTAAGCACCCCCAGCGGAATGGCGTTGCAAAGCGCATCGTTCACGCCGCCCGGCACCCCACTCGCCACAATGTTCATGTTCACGTTACCTCCCGAAGGCCCACCAGCTGGCAAGGTAATATTGAAAGGTACAGTCCCCATCGGAGGCACTGGCACGTTGATGCAAAGTTCGGCTTGGCAACTGTAAACCGGGGTGCAAAGACTTAGCAGCGATGCATCGTTTTCATACGCCCGAAAACAAACCTGAATCGAAGCGGGGATATCCGAAAGGCAAGCGTAGGTTTTGTTGAATTGTTCGTTGGGGAAATCGTTGTAGCAAATGCCATTGAACGGGTAGGAAACCCAACCGCCGTTGTCAATATTAACGGCCCAAGTTGGGTCTGGCTGACCAATCGGGTCGATGCAGGTGGTGGTGGAAGTCCCACTCAGCACGTTCATTCTTACGTTGAATTGCCCAAAAATCGGTTTCACCCCAAACAAAAAAAGGAAAACAAAGGTGATTGGGTAAATAGTCTGTCTGTTCATTACCAATGATTTAAGTGTGTAAGTGTAGTTTTGGTAAAACGGTTTGCGAAGCCAAACCATTGCTCAAAGCTACTTCCCCAGAGTTTCATTGCCTCGCATTTTCATATTTGCCGTCCAAAAAATGCCAAAATTGGCAGCTTCCAATGCTCATCCAATCACTTCCACCACGCTTGTACCACCGCCTTTTTTCAAAACCCGTACCTGCGTCGAGATGCGTTCCTTCAATTCCTTGACATGGGAAATGATGCCAATGGTTTTGCCTTTCGCCTGCAAGTTCTCCAATGTTGAAATGGCCAAATCCAGCGTTTGTTCATCCAGCGTACCAAAGCCCTCGTCAATGAAAAGTGAGCGGATATTGGCGTTTCGTCCGGCGAGGTCGCTGAGGCCGAGCGCCAGGGAGAGGCTCACCAAAAAACTCTCGCCACCTGACAAGGTCATCATCGAGCGCATATTGTCGGCCTGGTAGGTGTCCACGATGTCCAGTTCCAAATCCTCACCGGGCCGCTTCACCACGAAGTAACGACCGTACAGGTTTTCGAGGTGCGTGTTGGCGAGCTGAACGAGTTTTTGCAGGGTTAGCCCTTGTGCAAATTTTCTGAATTTAGCCCCATCGTGGGAGCCGATGAGGTCATGCACCGCAGCCCAGCGGTTGTACTCAATTCGCTGATTATCAATTTTTTGTAAAATAGTTTCACCTTCCGCTTTGCGGGCTTCGTTGTCTTTCAACTGCTGGTTCAGCGCCCCAACTTTCTGTTGCAGTGCCTGCAATTCAGCGTCCAGCACCTCGACTTTTGCATTGATTTCTGGCTCAGATTTGGTGGTCAGCGGCTTGGCCTCGACAGCTTCCAGCGCCGTTTTCGCTGACTTTGCTTCCTGCTGTACCGCCACTTCCCGCAGTTTCAATCGCTCCGCCAATGCTTCAATCCGCTCGGCCTCTTGAACTGGCAAAATGGCGCTCCGCAATGCCGCCAGTGACTCAAACCCTGCTTTCGCTAGGCCAGCCGCCAAGGTTTTTTCCAGTTCCGTCACCGCTTTTTTGCTGGCCTCCAATTGCTTTCCATCGCTTTCCAACTGCTGCTTGGTCAGCGCCAGCCGCTCTTTTGCCTGCTCATGTTGGGTTCGGGCAGTGCTGAGTTCCCGCTCCGCAAACTCGACTTCGTTCATCAGTTTTTCCCGCTCCGCAATTGGATTTTTTTCACCAAAAGCCGCCACCCGCTTGGCCCGAAGGGCCTCCAAATCTGCTTTCAATTGTTGGGTTTCAGTTTCCAACTGGCTGCTTTTTTCCGACAATTCCGCCTGAGCCGTCGCCAGCTGTTCGAGCGATTGTCGAGTCAATCCGAGTTGGCGCTCGCAATTGTCACGACTTGTTTTTTTCGTGGAAAAATCGTCCTCCTTCGTTTTGAGTTCGCTGAACATTTGCCGGGCGGTTTCCAATGAAAACTGGTGGCCGTATTTGCTCACCAGTTTGTCCAATTGGCCGGTCGCTTCCGCAAATTTTGCCGCCAAATCGGTCAGACCTGCTTCTCGGTCCAGGTGGCTGCGCTCGTTTTGTTGCTGCGCAAAATGGGCTTCTTTCAACTGGTTTTCGAGCATCCGCACTGCCATTTCCTTCGTCGAAATCTGGCCGTTTAGGTTGGCCAGGTGCTCCCGAACGGACTTTTTTTCCGCCAATTCCACTTCGAAATTGTCCAGTTTTTTCACCAACCAATCACCGTGCGAACGACTGAAATCGTCCCCGTCAAGGCCCGGCAGAAAAGCCGACAGCCGCTGCTCCAACTGGCCAATCTGGATTTCCAGTTTCCCGATTTCACCACCATCTACCCCTTCCAGTTGCTGGATTTGGGTATTGATTTCGATATGCTTTTTCAGTAAAACATTGCGCTCCAACTGCCGCTCCCGCTGCGTTTTTTCAGCGGCCTCCAAGTCGTTCCGAGCTTCGTCCACAAAAGGCTTTACCTCATGCGAACGAAACGGATGGTGGATACTGCCGCAAAGCGGGCACGGGTCACCATTCGACAGGTTTGCCCGGTCTTTTTCGTAGTTGGCCAGCAGCATTTGCTGGTTGAAAATCTCCCGACGGTAGGCCAATTGCTGCTCCCATTCCTCCGCTTCCTCGTAGGCTGTCAGCAATGATTTATCGAACCAAAGTTCCTGTTGGCGCAGCTCGCTGAGGCGGGTTTCAAGTTGGCCCAGCTGGTTCAGTGCTGACCGATAATCGCTGTTCAGGCTATTCAGTTTGATGAAATTCTGGTGTTGCGTTCCCAGTTGGTCAATCTCACGGGCCAGTTTTTCGAGCAGGTCCTGGCGGTTTGGGGCAAAGTTTTTGGGTGCTTTTTTTTCAAAAGAAGCAAGCAGGAGGTCGAGCGACGTTTTTTCTTGGGTCAAATTGGCTTCCAGTTTTGTTGCTTCTGCCTTCGCTTTTTGACCATTTTCCAAGAAGGATTTTGAATCCTCCGCCAGCTTTTTTTTGCCGAGCAAATTCTCCCGCAGCGTCTCTTCGTAAATGGTGATGGCCTTCAAATCTTGCGGCAACGAAGCCCATACTTCATTGGTTTTCAACCAGTTGTCCAGCTGGTTCAAGTTGGCGGCGTACTCGCTTTCCTTCTTTTTTTGCTCCGCAATCTGCTGTTCGTTGACTGTTTTTCTTGAAACGGTCTCCTTCCACGAAGCTTGCATTTTTGCGTGGGAGTCCATCAGTGAGCTTAATTTGGCATCCATCGCCATCACCTCATCGAAGCGTTTCAAGGCTGCGGGTTGCTCGGATTTTAGCCCTTCCAGTTTAGCCGTTTTTTCACCAAAAGCAACCGCTGCCGTACTCGCCGCCGCCGCTTCGCCGATTTGGTTTTGGGTAAAAATGGCGACTGATTTTTCCAATTTTGCCACTTCCTCCGACTTGTCGTCCAAGCGGGCGAGGGTAGGGTGGAGGGGAAGGGTCAGACGGTGCTGCGCCAATCGTTTTTCATCTGATTCGAGCTTGGTTTTTTCAATTTCCAAAACCAATAATTCAGCAGCGGCAGCTTCGTTTCGCTGGCGCAATTGCACGACTTGGCGAAGCCAGTGCAAAGCATTTTTTGCAGCTTCAAGCTCCGTCCGAGTGGTTTTAGCGGCCAGTTCTTTTTCTTTCAATATGGCCTTGCGCTCTTTCAGTTCTTCTTTTGAAAAAACTTTGAGGTCATCTTTTTTGACCACCAAATCGGCCAGTTTCGCCTTCTCGATATTGTAGCGTTCTTGTGCCGCTTTTGAGAGGTCGGAGTAGATTTCCGTGCCTGTGATGCGCTCCAACAGCTCACTCCGCTCCTTTGGCGCAGCCTTTAAAAATGCAGCAAAATCGCCCTGCGCCAACATTGCGGAGCGAGTAAATCGCTCGAAATCTAAGCCTGAAACTTCTTCGATAAAAGCATCCACTTCGGTCTTTTTCCGCTGAGCAACCACAATGAACTCTTGCCTTGCTTCGACCCATTCCGCCACTGACCGTTCAATGACCGGTGCTGGGTTTTCTTTTTTGGACTTGGGTATCCTTACTTGCCATTGGCACCTGATTTTCCGGCCAGCAGCCTCGAAATCACATTCTGCCATGCCTTCTTCAGCGCCGTGGGACAGCACATCCTCCGGCCTCGATTTCCGGCAAACTTTGCCGTACATGGCCAAGGTAATGGCATCCAAAATGGTTGTTTTGCCTGCCCCCGTATCGCCCGTAATTGCAAACAGGCCTGTGTCCGAAAGCGGGCTGATGGTGAAGTCAATCTCGACTTCCGAGCGGATTGAATGCAGGTTGCGAAGGAGGATGCGGCGGATTTGCATTTTTAAGGAAAAAGGAAAAAGTGAAAAGGAGAAAGTGGGTCAGGTTGTTGCATTTGCTTTTATCAGAACATCCAAAATATTCCCATACACCTCATTTGGCGACGCCAAAAAAGCATCCAAATCGGCCCAAACGGCTTGCTCGATGTCTTCTTCCGTTTGCGGAACGAGTTGATTTTCAGTGGTTTGCATCCGGTACCAGTGCGTGGTTTTCAGCACCCGCTTGCCCTTCATTTCGTAGGTGTGCCAAGTGTCAATCAGGTGCTGGCCGAGGGTGATTTGGCCGAGGCCAGTTTCCTCCTGCACCTCTCGCACTGCCGTCTGTTCAGGTGTTTCCCCGGGGTCCATTTTGCCTTTTGGGAGGTCCCAACTGCCTCTTCGGTGAATCATTAGCACCTTGTTTTCCGTATTAAAAACAGCACCACCAGCGGCTGTGATGAGCTTGAAAATCCGTTGAAAATCAACCCACATTTGTTCGAGGTTTGCATCGAAAACCACGATGTGCTCAAATTTTTCACTGGTTTCCAGTTGGTTGACGATGCTGGTCAGGAATTTCTTCTTTCCAGCGTAGCGCAACACGATTTTTTTTTCGGTTGGTGCTCCAAAGCTTTTTACTTCTTCGGAAGAAACAAGGTACAATGGCGTACCGTTAATGTAAATTTTATACATTTGCTGCCTTTTTTAAAAGAATCGTTTAGTTATTGTTTTACCCTCTGACCGTTCAAATTACGACCTAAGAAGCGATTGAGCGGCAAAGAAAGCAAAGGATGAACATTGCATCGGAAGTCGCACAGCGTTTGCTGCAAATAAAAGCAATTAAACTTAGCCCGCAAAAGCCTTTCACTTGGGCATCGGGCATTTTGTCGCCGATTTACTGCGACAATCGGTTGGTGCTTTCCCATCCTGTTGTCAGGGATTTTGTGAAACAATGCCTCATCGAAAAAGCGAAGGATTTTGCCGATTTTGATGCCATCACAGGTGTAGCTACTGCTGGGATTGCGCATGGAATGTTGTTGGCGGATGCCTTGCGCTTGCCGTATGCCTACGTCAGGAGCAAGCCGAAAGAGCATGGTCGCCAAAACTTGATCGAAGGCGAATTGCCAGCAAAATCAAAGGTTCTGGTGGTGGAAGACTTGATTTCGACAGGTGGTAGCAGCCTACAAGCGGTGGAGGCAGTAAGAGAATCCGGCCATGAAGTGGTAGGCGTGTTGGCAATTTTTAGCTACAATTTCGACAAAGCTACTCGGGCTTTTGAGAAGGCAAGCTGCCAACTCGAAACACTTTCCAACTACGATATTTTGCTTCGGGAAGCATTGTCTATCAAGTACATCAACTTGAACGATGTGGACATGCTGACGACTTGGCGAAAGAAAACGGGCAGTTGAACAATGAAAAGCAACAAACCGATGCTGAAATAAACTGGTTCAAGTTTCAAACCCCTTTTAAACAAATTCAAATACGCAATAAAGCATGTCATTAATCACTACCCATTCAGAAGAATTTCTGAAAAACTATCTAAACAACGCCTCGCCCACCGGTTTTGAAGCGAAGGGGCAACAGCTTTGGCTGGAATACCTCAAACCGTATATTGACGATTGGGGCCTGGACAATTATGGTACCGCCTACGGTATCATCAACCCTGGCACCGATTTCAGGGTGGTCATTGAAGGACATGCCGATGAGATTTCTTGGTTTGTCAATTTTATCACCGAGGAGGGCTTCATCCACGTCATCCGCAACGGCGGCAGCGACCACCAGATTGCACCTTCCAAGCGGGTGAACATCCACACGCCAAAAGGCATCGTACGGGGCGTTTTTGGCTGGCCAGCTATTCATACCCGTACGAGCGAGGATAAAATCACACCGAAACTCGACAATATCTTCATTGATGTCGGTGCAAAAGACAAAAAGGAAGTTCTCGAAATGGGCGTCCATGTTGGCTGCGTCATCACCTACGAGGATGAGTTTATGATGCTCAACAACCGCTACTACGTAGGGCGGGCATTGGACAATCGGATGGGTGGATTCTGCGTGGCGGAGGTAGCCCGTTTGCTGAAAGAAAACAATATTAAGCTGCCATATACGCTGTATATTGTCAATTCCGTGCAAGAGGAAATCGGGTTGCGAGGTGCACAAATGATTGCGGACAGCATCAAGCCAAACGTTGCCATCGTGACAGATGTGACGCATGATACGCATACACCGTTGATTGAGAAAAAGACGGTTGGCGATGTAAAATCAGGCGAAGGGCCTTCGGTCACTTTTGCGCCAGCGGTACATAATAAACTGCTAAAACTCATCTTGGACACTGCTGAGGAAAAGGGAATTCCGCTCCAAAAAGAGGCGGCTTCCCGCTCCACTGGCACGGATACAGATGCTTTTGCTTACAGCAATGGTGGTGTGCCTTCGGCCTTAATTTCACTGCCTTTGCGCTATATGCACACCACGGTGGAAATGGCGCACAAAGCCGACGTGGAGAACGTGGTGAAGCTCATATACGAGACCTTATTGAAAATTGAAAATGGGCATAATTTCAAGTATTTTTGAGAAGATGCCACATTGAAATAAAAAGGCGCTTCCATATTTGGGGCGCTTTTTTAGTTTCTAAAAAAAAATAGGCTATCCGCCTGTATTTGCAGATAGTTTGAGTGGAAAAGCATATTAAATTACTTCCCCTTAATTATCACCCGCTCCACCATATCACTGCCAAATGAATAAGGCAAATAAGCCAATGAAGGCATTGGTTTGGTAATGATTAAATTGGCATATTTTCCCTTCGCAATGGAACCAAAATCTGCGTCTGCCTCAAGTGCAAAAGCTCCATTTAAAGTAGCCGCTTGAATCGCTTCTTCTGGGAGCATTTTCATCATAATACAAGCCAATGAAACCACGAACGGCATTTTTCCCGAAGGCGAAGTGCCAGGGTTGAAATCGCTGGCCAGCGCTACTGGGATATTTGCGTCAATCAATTGCCGAGCTGGCGGCGTGTGGTCTTGCAGGAAAAACGGAGCAGATGGCAGCAGTGTGGCAATGGTATTGCCATTGCGGAGCGCCTCAATATCGGAATCATCCACAAGCTCCAAATGGTCAACGGAGATGGCGCCGTAACGCATAGCCCCTGCAATGCCGCCCATGCAATTGAACTGGTTGACATGGACTTTTGGTCGCAGTCCATATTTGGCAGCAACCTCCAAAATCTGCTCCATTTCCGCCACGCTGAACGCCAGTTTTTCACAAAAAACATCCACGTAATCGGCCAAGCCTTGGTCGGCGATTTTGGGTAGCATCTCGTTGATTATCAAAGAGATATACCCTTCCCGATTGCCGTTTCGGTATTCCATCGGCACGGAATGAGCGCCAAGAAAGGTCGCCCGAATTTCCACGTCACTGGCTGATTTTAGCCGCCGGATGACCCGCAGCATTTTCAGTTCACTTTCCACGGTGAGGCCATAGCCGCTCTTGATTTCGATTAATCCCGTGCCCGATTTCCGAACCTCCTCCAAACGTTCCAGCGCCTGGTCGAACAACTGTTCTTCGGGCGTTTCCTGTAAGCGATTGGCCGAGTTCAGGATGCCGCCGCCCCGGTTGGCGATTTCTTCGTAGCTCATCCCTTTCAGGCGGTTCAACCATTCTTCCTCTCGGCTTTTTGCGAAGACAAGGTGGGTGTGGGAATCGCACCAAGCAGGCAGCACGAATTGCCCGGTGGCGTCAATGGTTTGGTCGGCCCGCAGGGGGCAGTTCCCCATTTCACCAAAATCCACAATGCGCTGGTTTTCAATGAGTAAGAAGGCGTTTTCGATAAAAGGCAATTCGGCCAATTCACGCCCACGGAGGGGCGAGGTACGTGGTTTTTCTTCGGTGAGGATGAGTTGCCGGATATTGGTGATGAGCATATTGATTGGATTATGGTTAGGATTTTTGGCAAAACTAGGCTTTTGTGCCTCATCTCTGCCCAAGTCTGAACGTACACATGGCTTTTTTCTCTCCATTTTACAAGTTTCTTTACCTTTGGCCCGATTCAAAAAATACCAGTCACTAATCACCATTCAAAAAATGGATTTCAAAAAAATAGCACCCCATCTTATCGCTTTCTTCGTGTTGCTCATCGTGGCATTTGCCCGCTTTGCTCCTATCATTTTGGAAGGTAAAACACTCCAACAAGGCGATAACGTCCAAGCCCTCGGTATGCAGGGCGAGAGCAGGCGGGTAGAGGCAAAAACAGGCGAATACCCGCTCTGGACCAACGCCGCTTTCTCTGGGATGCCGTCCTACCAGATTTTGTACCCCACTTCCAATCCCATGAAATTCGTCCAGAAATTGATGCTGCTTGGCAACGACATGGCGCCACCGCACACGGGCATCCTATTGATGATGCTTGGCGTGTACTTGCTTTTGGTGGTTCTGAAGGTGGACTGGCGACTCGGAATTATCGGGGCCATTGGTTTCGGCCTGGCGGCCAACCACCTGGACCTCGTATCTGCCGGGCACTCCACCAAGGTCATTTCGGCGGCCTATTGCGCCCCAATTTTGGCGGGGTTGATACTCAGCTTTCGAGGGAAATACTGGCTCGGCGGTGGCCTGACGGCCCTCTTTGTGGCGCTCCAGATTTACGCCAACCACGTTCAAATCACCTACTATTTTTTCCTTTCCATGTTGGTTTTTGGCGTGGTTTACCTAATTGATGCGGTAAAAAATGGCTGGCTGCCACGTTTCGGAACAGCAGTTGGCGTCTCCGCAGTGGCGGTCTTATTGGCTTTGGGCACCAACGCCAGCCGCCTGATGACCACCAAGGAATATGCCGACGAGACCATTCGTGGCAAATCTGAACTCACGAAAAAAGGTAACAGCAGCGGCTCCTCCGCCGAAGAAGGCGGCGGGCTTTCCAAAGATTACGCCTTTCAGTACAGCTACGGAATTGCAGAAACCTGGAACCTGCTCATCCCGAACTACCTCGGTGGCAGTAGTTCCATCGGCTTCGCCAGCGACCCAGAGAGTGCCACCATTAAAGCCCTGCGCACCATGAAAAACACCGAGGAAGCCACCCAACTGGCCCAGCAATCCGGGCATTATTGGGGCGCTCAGCCTTTCGTGGGCGGTGGCGTTTACATGGGCATGGTCTTCGTCCTGCTGTTTTGCATGGGCATGTTTTTGGTAAAAAAACCGATACGCTGGTACGTGCTCGGTACGTTGATGCTGGCCATCATGATTTCGTGGGGCAGTAATTTCCAAGCGCTGAACTACACACTTTTCGACACCCTCCCAATGTTCAATAAATTCCGGGACCCGAAGATGTTCCTCATCATCGCCAACATGCTCGTCGTGGCCTTTGCCATGCTCGGTTTGCAGGCGTTTTTTGATAAAAATACCGATGCCAAAGAAAGGCAAAAGGGCCTCCTTTTGGGAGGCGCTGTGACAGCTGGTTTGTTGCTCACTGCCTTCATTGTTAGCCTTGGTTTTGACTACCAAAAGCCTAACCAAGAAATCCCGAAAATCCTCGCTGATGCCCTCGCCGAAGACCGGAAGGGATTGCTCATCGCCGATTTACTGCGCTCCTTCGCCTTTGCTGGCCTTGCCTTCGGCCTGCTTTGGTTTTGGTTGAAAAAAAGCTTTTCGCCCACGGCATTGGCCCTTGGCATCGGCTTATTGGCGGTCGTTGATATCTGGGGCGTCGGCGCTCGGATGCTGACTTCCGAAGACTTCATCAGTGATACCCAAAAGAACTCACTGAAACAACCTACCGCCGCAGATAACGAGATTTTGAAAGACCAAGACCCGCACTTCCGGGTGGCCGATTTCCGGCGTGGGATGCCTTTCACGAATGCCTTCACGGGCTTCTTCCACCAGAGTGTAGGTGGCTACCACGCCGCCAAAATGATGCGCTACCAGGAAGTCATTGAGCGCTATCTGAACGAACCCACCAAGAACCAGCAGATTTACGGGATGCTGAACACGAAATACTTCATCAATCAACAAGATAAAGCACTGACCAATCCAAGTGCTTGCGGCAATGCCTGGTTTGTGGGGCAAATAAAAGTAGTTCCAAATGGCGATGCCGAAATTGATTCCCTTGCCACGCTGAACCCAAAGACACAGGCCGTCGTACAGGAGTCTTTTGCGGCAAGCATCAAGGGCTTCTCCCCCAATTTCGATAGCAGCGCCACTATCCAACTGACGCACTACCACCCAGACACGATGATTTACAAATACTCCGCAGCCACCGACCAATTCGCCGTGTTTTCTGAAGTTTACTACCCACCCTCCAAAGGCTGGAAGATGTTCCTCGATGGCAAACCCACAGACGATTTCATCAAATGCAATTTCGTGCTCCGTGGCGCCAAACTGCCTGCCGGACAACACGAACTGAAGATGATTTTTGCTCCTAATTCCTATTACACCGGAGAAACCATCGCCATGATTGCTGGCTTGCTGGTGATTGGACTGGCGGTGTGGGGCATGGTCTGGTTTGGAAAAAACTATGAGGTGCCGGAGGCGAGGCATTTGCCAGTGGCTGAGGTGAAGGAAAGGGCTGCACCGAAGGTGAGGACAGAATCGAAACGGAAAAAATAACGAATTGCGATAAATCTGTCTTGTCCTGAAAAAGCGGAGTGGATTATTCCTCTCCGCTTTTTTTATTGGTTCAATTTATTGGAGCTTTTACGCCAAAATGAGCATTTGAACCGCTTTCAAAACCTTAATAATTTCGTTGGTTAACCAGTCTCAATTTGCCCGTAAACCATTGATAATCCTTATTCTCCAGTCGCCAGAAATACAGGCCGTTGGGTAAGCCTTCCAATGAAAACCATTGTGAGCGCTGGGTTTCCAGTAGTTGCCATTGTTTCACAATCTGCCCTTGGGCATCCATCAGATATAGATTCGATGCTTGGATGGGTGTTTCGGATTTGAGATAAAATCCATCTAATGCAGGATTTGGTACTGTTTCGATTTTTAGGCTAAAATTGGAATGAGCCACCGTCTCCGTAAGCCCTTTCACCACAAAATCCGTCACCTTCGGCAAATGGTCGCTGGCAATGGTATTATCATTTTTTTGAAGACCAAAAGTCGTGAGACGGGCTTGCGACATGAGGTCAGTTTGAAGCGTAAACGCCTTTTTTACCTCCAGCACACTGTTCGAACAGATATGAAAATCGAGGCGGGACGGTGGGTACTGGCTGCCCGTTTCATGCCAAGTATAGGCCATGCGCTGGTCGGTTTGGAGCGCCAATACATCGAGGAGGTCAGTGCCGTCCCAGTCGAGCGGAGCACCGTTGCCATAGATATTGGTGTTCTGAATATCGCCCGTGGTGAGCGTAGTGTATTGTTGCGAAGCGCCAACCAAATTCATATCACCAGAAAGGATAAACGGTGTGTTTTCTGGCAAATCAATCAGGCCGCCGGGACTTTTGGTGTCGAGCATAAACTTGGCAAAAGCATCAGCTTCCAATTGGCGGTCGCTGTTTGCGGAGCAACAACGCAGGTGCCCGTTTATCACCAAAATATTCTTCTCAAATTGGTCGTCTGGCAAATCAATTAGCGAAGCCATGAGGCGGTGGCCGGGGTAGATATTCCAGTTTTCAAGGATGGGGTAGCGGGTGGCGGTGATATTGCCGGATTCAAGTTTCACGGTATTCCAATTCTGCCCATTTCCGAGCGGAATCGCAGTGTTCATAAAGGATTTGGCCTGCGCCGCCGTCATGTCCCAGCACTCGTTGAAAGTGATGATATCTGGATTTGTGGCTGCCAAAACCCTTTGGAAACTTGGCTTCCGAACCACATCGAGCAATCCGTCTTGAAGTACGTTCCAAGTCATCAGTCGAAGCTGGTTCGGGGCATTTTTTTGCAGGTCAATGGGGGTGTAGGCAGGTGCCGCATCAGCATCAAAGGTGAAGCTGAAAGTCTGCCCCGCATTGGGCATTTTATCGCCGGAGGTGCCGTTTTGCAGGTAAATGCGGGCCTTGTTTCCCGTAAAAACCGGAAATACCCCGTCCGGTTTTGCATCCCGCCGAATGGCCAGTTCGAAGATTTTCCCACTGAAAGTGGGCAAACTGACAAAGCCCACATCGCCGAGGTCATGGTACCAAGTCGAGCTTCCATGGTAGAAATAGCCATCCCGGTCGCCAAGCCGCAGTTCCAGTTCCGCCCCGATGCCGTTAGTGGACTTCCCCGTCAGTTGATTATTGTCGCCGTCAATGTAAAGGGTCAGGCCGTTGCCGTCCGTCAGCACCACCTCTTGGTCAATCTCAAAGCGAATGAACAGGTAGTTTTCGTCGTTGGCGACGGACATGCGGAGCAGGTCAATGCCTGTGCCGCCACCGCCAGCGTCTTCCAAACTAACAGCCTCGGAAGTCCAGTCGTTGAACTGCCCGTCAATAGCGATGGGCAGTGTTTGCGCAGCCAAAAAATATAGTGGTGAAAAGGCCAAAACAATGGCGGCCAACCTAACGAAATGGGTAATTTTCATCAATACTTAATTGTAAAAACGCTCGACAAATTAGATGGTATAGGACACAGAAGGAACGGATTGGACTGATTTACACAGCTTAATATTTCAGTGTAAATCCTTTAAATCTGTTTAATCTGCGTCCTATTCACTCTCGTGTTGTTTCACAAAATCCAGCGCCCGCTCCTCTGACCACGCAAACTCCTTGCCCGGTTTCCAGAAGCCGACATGGCCGCCATGTTTGGTGATTTCGAGGTGAAGATGGGGGTGGTTTTCGCACAAATCTTTTGGGTAGCAAGTTGGGGGGAGAATAGGGTCGTTGAGCGCCTGCACGAGTAGGGTGGGGATGGCAATGCCCGCCATGAAGTTTTTGGCGGATGCTTTTTCGTAAAAATCGGCGGCGTCTTTAAAGCTGTTCAATGGTGCGGAAAAATATTCGTCAAAGTCCCGCCAAACCTTGATTTTCTTGAAATTTTCGAGGTCAATCACGCCGGGGTATTGGGCGTTTTTGGCCACCATTTTTTTCTTTAGGTAAAACATAAACCGCTTGCGGTACAAAATGTTGGAGGCTTTGTCCAAAATCTCAGCGCCGTCTTTCAAATCCGTTGGAGCGGAAAAAACGGCGGCAGCACGGATGACTTCCGGTACATTTTTACCGTGAACGCCCAAGTATTTCATCGTGATATTGGCGCCCATGCTGAAGCCGCACATGGCCACTTGTTCGTATTTTTTGCTGCGCAAAGCGTGATTCACTACCTCTCCGATGTCCTCGATATCGCCATGGTGGTACATTCGCTGCGCTCGATTCATTTCACCAGAACAGGAGCGGCAGTTCCAGGCGAGTACGTCCCAGCCGTTTTCAAAAAAAAGCTTCGCCGTGCCCAGCACATAATGTCGGCGGCTATCGCCCTCCAGCCCATGCGTCAGAATCACGAGCTTTTTGCTACCTCGGTTCAGCCAATCGAGGTCAAGGAAGTCGCCATCCGCCGTCGTGATGCGCTCCCGCTCGTAGTTGACGCCCGTCACCTTGCGGAAAACGGTCGGGATGATGGACTCAAAATGACCGTCCACCAACAACGGGGAACGACGGTAAGTGCTATTTAAAATAAGTGGCAATGAATGCGGTTTTTGGTTTCAAGTTTCAGGTTTCAGGTCGGCACTGCCTGAAACCCGGAACCAAAAACCTTAAACCGTTTAGTCCTCGTCAATTTCCAATTTGGCAGCCGCTAGTTCACTAAGGGCGTGGCGGTCGCCGATTTTTTGAGCGATGAGCATGCCAGATTTATAGGTTTCAATGGCTTGTTCGAGGGTGGTGTTTTTCTCCTGCAATTTCCCCAAATGGTAGTAAGCACCGACATAATCCGGCGAGGTGGTCACTATTTTTTGGTAAAAATCCAGTGCAGTTTCCGTGTTTCCCAGCTTCTCATGCTCCTTCGCTAGCGCAAAAAGCAGGAATGCATCCTCCGGGCTGGCCGAAAGGAATTGGAGGAGTTGTTCGAGGCGGGGGGAGTTGTTCATATTTGAAGTTTAGGAGGTTTAGAAGGTTTAGAAGGTTTAGATTGGGCTCAAAATAAACCTTCTAAACCTTCTAAACCTCCTAAACCCTTTCAGGCTAAATCCCTCATTGTCAGGTTGATACGTTTTCTTTTCAAGTCCACTTCCACTACCCGCACATTGACTTCTTGGCTGAGGAAAACCACGTCGGCAGGGTTCTTCACGTATTTATTTGACAATTGGGAAACGTGTACTAATCCGTCCTGTTTTACCCCAATGTCCACGAAAGCACCGAAGGCCGTCACGTTGGTAATGATGCCCGGCAGCACCATGCCCACGGAGAGGTCTTCCATCGTACGGACGTTTGCGAAGGCGAAGGATTTTGCCTCACCACGAGGGTCGAGGCCGGGCTTTTCGAGTTCCTTGAGGATATCAGTCAGAGTGGGTAAACCCACTTTTTCTGTGACGTATTTCTTTGGGTCAACTTGCTGACGAACTTCTGAATTTGCCACCAATTCTGGCACGGTCACGCCGAGGTCTTTGGCCATTTTCTCAACAATACCATAGCTTTCAGGGTGTACAGAGGAATTGTCCAGCGGGTTTGCTGCACCCCGGATTCGGAGGAAGCCAGCGCATTGCTCAAAGGCTTTTTCGCCCATTCGGGCCACTTTTTTAAGCTGCGAGCGGGTCTCAAATTCCCCGTTTTCGGTGCGGTATTTCACGATATTTTGCGCCAGCGTAGGCCCAAGTCCTGAGACGTAGGTGAGCAAGTGCTTGCTCGCCGTGTTGATGTTCACGCCGACCGAGTTCACGCAAGATTCCACCGTGCGGTCGAGGCTTTCTTTTAGTTTCACTTGGTTCACATCGTGCTGGTACTGCCCGACGCCGATGCTTTTTGGGTCGAGTTTCACGAGTTCTGCCAGCGGGTCCATCAGTCGCCGACCGATGGAAATAGCGCCACGAACCGTTAAATCCAAATCTGGAAACTCCTCACGAGCTACCTCGGAGGCCGAGTAAATGGAAGCACCCGCCTCGCTCACCATGAAAATATTCACCGGATGGACAAAAATAATGTCTTGGCAAAGGTCCATGGTTTCCCGGCCAGCCGTACCGTTGCCGATTGCTATGGCAGCGATTCCGTATTTCTCAACATTGTCCTGCAAGATGCGGCGAGCCATGTATTGGTCGGAAGTTGGTGGGTGTGGGTAGATGACCGTGTCGTGCATTAGGTCACCAAACTCGTTGATAATCACCACTTTACAGCCTGAGCGGAAGCCGGGGTCAATGCCCATCACGCGGAACTGTCCGAGCGGCGCTGCCAGTAGCAATTGCCGAAGGTTATCCACAAAAATCTGGATAGCGGCCTCGTCGGCTTTTTCTTTTGCTTCGTTCCGAAACTCCGTCTCGATGCTGGAGCCAAGCAGCCGGTCGTAACAATCGTGGAGCGCTTCCTTCACCTGTTTCGTGGCCTCGCCGCTGCCCCGCAGGAACTGTTGTTCGAGGCGGTAGAGTACTTCTTCGGCATCGGGAGCGATAGAGATTCGCAAAAATCCTTCGTCCTCGCCCCGGCGCATGGCTAGCAAGCGGTGGGATGGGCAGTTTTTCAGCGGCTCGGAAAAAGCAAAATAGTCTTGGAACTTGGCAGCTTCTTCGTCCTTGCCCCGCACCAGTTTGGAGGTGATTTGTGCGCCTTTGCGGAACGCAAAACGAACTTTTTGGCGGGCCTGTTCATCTTCGCTAATCCACTCGGCGATGATGTCACGAGCGCCTTGCAAGGCATCTTCGACAGTCGCCACCTCGTTGCTCAAGAAGGACTGGGCGAATTGCTCGGCGTCCTGTTTTCTTTGTTCAAAAATGGCCGTGGCGAGCGGTTCTAGCCCTTTTTCACGGGCCATGGTCGCCCTTGTTTTTCGCTTTGGTTTATAGGGTAAATAAATGTCTTCCAACTCAAAAGGGTCCCAGCAATCCTCGATGCGTTTACGAAGTTCGGGTGTCATTTTACCCTGTTCCTCGATGGTGTGTAGCACGGTTTCCCGGCGCTTGTCGAGGTCTATCAACTTTTTTAATTCTTGTTGGATGTCGGCGAGCTGCACCTCGTCAAGGGAGCCAGTAGCCTCTTTTCGGTAGCGGGCGATGAAGGGAATGGTAGCGCCTTCGGCCAGTAGGTCAATGGTACTTTCTACTTTTCGTTGGGGGATGCTGAGGGTTTTGGAAATTATTTGCGGATAGGTCGTCATAGTTTGTTCAATTGGAAAATGCGCCGGAACTTTTTCCGGCGCATTTCAGACCGGAAAAACCTCCGGCGTATTTTTCTTACTTCAAAAACTCGTTCACATCGTGGCATTCCAAGCCAAACGCATCGGCCACGCCTTGGTAAACCACTTTGCCATCAATGACATTCAAGCCGAGTTTCAGCGGGTTGCTGTCTTTGCAAGCCTGCTTCCAGCCTTTGTTTGCCAATTGAATAGCGAATGGTAATGTGGCGTTTGTCAAAGCAATCGTAGAAGTGTAAGGCACAGCGCCCGGCATGTTTGCTACGCAATAGTGAAGCACGTTGTCCACCACGTAAACTGGGTCTTCGTGGGTAGTTGGTTTTGTTGTTTCAAAGCAGCCGCCTTGGTCAACAGCCACGTCCACCAACACGGTACCTGGGCGCATGATGCTCAACATTTCCCTTGTGATGAGGTTAGGTGCTTTGGCACCAGGAAGCAGAACTGCCCCAACCACCAAGTCATGGTTGCGAAGCAAACGCCTGATATTCAGCTCGTTAGAGTACATGGTATTCACGTTGGCTGGCATCACGTCGGCGAGGTAGCGCAGGCGGTTCAGGTTCACATCCATGATGGTTACGGTAGCACCAAGTCCAGCGGCCATCTTGGCTGCCTGTGTACCAACGACGCCACCGCCAAGTATCAGTACTTTGGCAGGTTGCACACCCGGTACGCCACCGAGCAGGATTCCACGGCCACCCATTGGTTTTTCGAGGAACTTTGCACCCTCCTGAACGGCCATCCGGCCAGCTACCTCTGACATTGGAATCAACAGTGGCAAGGTGCGGTCTGGCATTTCGACGGTTTCATAAGCTAGGCAAACCGACTTGTTTTTTATCATGGCCTTCGTCAAAGGCTCGTAGGAAGCGAAGTGAAAATAGGTGAACACCAACTGGTCCTTGCGGATGAGGTCGTACTCTTGTTCAATCGGTTCTTTCACTTTCATAATCATTTCGCCTATTTCAAAACAGGCGGCGGCGGTGTGGAGAATACTTGCGCCAGCTTCTACATATTCCTGGTCGGTGAAGCCGCTGTTTTCTCCAGCGCCTTGCTGGATGTAAACGGTGTGGCCCAATTTGGTTAGTTCCAAGGCTCCTCCTGGCGTAAGGGCTACCCGGTTTTCGTTCGTTTTAATCTCTGTAGGTACTGCAATAACCATAAAATTGGTGTTATTTGATGAAGGAATGATTTTAAGCGGCGCAAAGATAGTGCAGGGGGACGCAAGGAGATGCAGGCGGGGTGTTTTTTTTGAATTTGGATGGAGGGGGCAATGGTTTTTAGGTTTCTGGTTTCGGGTTTCACGGCAGTGTCTGCTGAAATCGCTTTTTATCAGGTTGTTTTACAAAAAGCCACTGTTTCAAAATACGATTGGGTGACAATTGAGCTAGAGACCCAATGAAATCTGGAAAATCGGGAAACTGCGGAAACTTGAACCCTAACCTGAGTGGGGTAGGGACAAAAAAAAGCCCGGGTTTGTCACCCGGGCCGAAAAAACGAATCTTACAATTCTTTAACCAAAACTTACACGCTTTATCTTATTTCAACATTCGTGCCAAGAATTAGATTTCTTTTTAATTTAAAAAAATATCTTCTTTGTAAATTGGCACTACTCCCCTCGCCCTTGCTACATCGAACAGCTTTCCAATAGCTGCCCGACCTGCGCCTCCAAGATTCTTCGTGAAGTCGTTTACGTATAATTGAATGTGGCTATTCATTACGGATTCCTCCATCTCCTGCGCATTGGCCCGAACGAACTCGCTGGAGGCTGCCGGATGCTCAAAAGCATAGCGTACGCTGCGTTCCATCACCCTATTCACCTTTTGGCGAACCTCCTCTGAAAGGCTCCTACGTACCACAATCCCACCCAGCGGAATAGGCATTCCGGTGGAAGTTTCCCAGAATTCACCGAGGTCAATGATTTTCACCAAGCCTTTTTGTTGGTAGGTAAAACGGTTTTCGTGGATGATCAATCCAGCATCTACCCGACCTTCGAGTACGGCATTTTCTATTTCTGAAAAAACGGTTTCCAATTTTCGAGTCGCTGCAGGGAAGGCCAAGCTGAGGAGGAAATTAGCAGTCGTCAATTTTCCGGGGATGGCGATGAGGGCTTTTTCCACTTCGTCGTCGGTCATGGGCTGGCGGGCGATGAGGAGCGGGCCGCAATTTTGCCCCAAAGCACTGCCCGAATCAAGTAGCACGTATTTTTCCAACAAATAGGCGTAGGCGTGGTAGCTGAGTTTGGTGATGTCGAGTTCACCGAGCATGGCCCGGCGGTTGAGGGTTTCCACATCCTCCATGAAGACCTCAAATTCGAGGCCCTCGGTGTCAATACGGCCATGCAACATGGCGTCGAAAATGTAGGTGTCGTTGGGGCAGGGTGAAAAACCGAGGCTTAGTTTCATTGAATTGTTTAAGTAAAAAGTAAAAAGGACAAAGTAAAAAGTCGTTCGTAAGTTGAACTGCCTACCTTTGCGGCAATTATGAAAGTATTATACGAAGACAACCACTTAATAGCGGTAAACAAGCCGAACAACGTCCTGGTTCAAGGCGACGAAACGGGCGATGAAACACTCGCCGACCAAGTCAAACTTTACATCAAGGACAAATACAACAAGCCCGGCGATGTATTCCTCGGCACCATCCACCGACTGGACCGACCAGTGAGCGGGGTGACGATATTTGCCAGAACCAGCAAGGCACTTGAGCGCATGAACAAGATTTTTGCGGAGCGAGACGTAAAAAAGACCTACTGGGCCATCGTTGGGAGAAGGCCGGAGCCATTCAACGGGCATTTAACGCATTACATCCTGAAAGATACTTCAAAAAATGTGGTAAAAGCATTCGATACGATGAGTAGCCGGGCGAAAGGCGCCAAGCAGGCCGACCTGGATTACGAGTTGATTGCAGAAATCGAAGAACATTGCTTGCTGAAAATTGACCTTCAGACGGGGCGGTCGCACCAGATTCGGGCACAGCTTTCAAAAATTGGCTGCCCGATTCGTGGAGATTTGAAATACGGCTTCCCAACGGCCAACAAAGACAGCTCCATTAGCTTGCATTGTCGAAATATTTCCTTTCTACATCCAGTTACCAAGGAACCCGTAAACCTCACTGCCACTGTTCCGAAGGAGACCGTTTGGAAAATGTTTCAAGGGATTGAGGATTAATAAACAGCTGTTTGTCAATTGTTTATGAACCAATTTTAAAAACAAATTATTAATTAGCGAAATCGGGGTATAGGATGGACGAAACCTATTCGACTATCTTTGCATCGAATTTTAACTAATACTTACATTATTCTATCTGACAACTTCTAGGGAACTGGCGTTCCAAATTTTACTCCTACAAATTCTATCCTAAAGGGTACCATGCCCGACCTGAAAGTATTTTAACCAATCTGGATTTTTTCCAAAATTACACAAGCAGACTTCGGTTGGCATTGATGGTTTTAGTGTTTTGTTTTCGCCCATCATGACCTGCCGTCTGGATACGAATCTTTACTTAATTCTTTAACCTAAATCAGGTCCCATGACACGAGTGTTACTCAGTTACTTGGTGGCATTGCTATGCTTTGCCTCGCCCCTACTTGCACAGGACGTTACACCGCCAACCTTCACCAGTTGTCCGGGCAACGTAATCCTACAGCTAGCCCCCGGCGCTTGCGAAATCATCTACAATTTCAATGTGAATGCAATTGACAACACCCCCGGGTGTACGCCAAATATTGCACAAACAGATGGAACTGGTTATACCTCTGGAAGCTCCTTCCCGATTGGTACGACCAATTTGACTTTCGTAGCAACCGATTGCAGCAGCAACACTGCTACCTGCAATGTTTCCATCCACGTCATCGAGTATGTTCCCGCCTCCAACGGGTTGATTTGCGATGATAATCTGCACATTTCCATTCCATCCACTTGCGAAATGTTCCTGACACCAGATGCTGCCTTGGAAGGCAACTATGGTTGTTATCATAATTTCTTTGTGAATGTGGAAAACACTGGGTCTAATTATATCGGCTATTACTATGTCGGTGAGACCATTACTTTTTCCGTCACCAATATATTGACTGGCAATACTTGCTGGGGCAACGCATTAATAGAAGATAAATCAGGCCCGTTCATATCCGGCTGTGTGGACGATACTATTAATTGCCTGCAAGACCTTCGTCCAATTTCTGAAGGTGGTGATGTTTTGGAGCCATCATTTCAAGATTGCAATGATTTTGATGTATCCTATATTGATATGATTACGCTAGGTCAGTGTTCCGACACTTATACCGAGCAAATCATGCGTATATGGACAGCTACTGATGAGCTTGGATATCAAACCACCTGTACACAAATGATTACGATTGAGCGGACTTCGCTACTCAGCCTTGACCCTGTGTGTCCGGCAGAGAAAATCATGGAGTGTGTACCCGGTATCCCAGCCAATATACAGCCTTCAAACACTGGCTACCCGACTGTCGTGATTGATGGCGTAACCTATGAAATCACGGAAGGCGCCAACGCCGTTTGTAATGTAACAGCTTCTTATTCTGATTTGGTCATCCCAAAATGCGGCGTTGGCTTCCGTATTATCCGCACCTGGTCGGTGATGGATTGGTGCCTCCCAGTGGATTTTGTGAATAACCCATTTACTTGTGTACAGACCATTCAGTACAATGATACCATTGCACCCGTATTTAATGCACCAGCAAATATGACCGTATCTGCTAATTTGGCTGGCTGCCGTGCCCGTCCGATTATCCCATCTGTTGCTGTTACTGATTGCTCAAGCTACACCGTGGCTATATTTACACCGTCCGGGAATATCAACGGCAATGGTGGGCAAGTGCCAGCGCCAGGGTTACCCTTTGGAACACATACTATTACCGTAAAAGTAACAGATGCCTGCGGCAATTCTGCCTCAAAAACATTTACCATCACCGTAAATGACAATACCAAACCAAACCCTGTTTGTGACCAATTCTCCGTCGTCGCTTTAGATGATACGGGATATGGTTTTGCTAACGCAATTTCCTTCGATAATGGAAGTACAGATAATTGCTGCCTTGATGGTTTTAAAGCGGCACGGATGACCGACAACTGCGGTATTCCTGCTAACTTGACATTCCGTGATATGGTTGAGTTTTGCTGTTCGGATGTTGGCTCAAATGTTCAAGTAAGAATGCGGGTATATGACTGTCACGGCAACTTCAATGAGTGTATGGTAAATGTGGAAGTACAGGACAAATCTGGCCCTTCCATCACTTGCCCACCAAATGTAAACTTAACCTGTGGTCAAGATTATACTAATCCAACGTTGGTTGGACAGGTTGAAACTGACCCAGCATTGGTTGGCCCATTGGATGGTTTTGCCATGGACAATTGCGGAGCAAACCTCGTCTTAACACAATCGGATGCAGGTTCAATTGCTTGCGGCGGTGGAACACTTTACCGCACTTATGCCGCTACTGACCCAGCCGGAACAATAAGTTTCTGTGTACAAACCATAACAGTTGTAAATAATAACCCATTCACTGGAAATAATATTGTATTCCCTGCTGACCTCACATTGAATGGTTGTACTGCTCCTACTACACCAGCAAACACTGGTGTACCCACATATCCAGCATCAAATGGTTGCTTTAACCTGGTGCCTGGTTTTACAGATATGGTATTCGGCCTTTCACCAGATGGTTGCCAGAAAATACTCCGTAAATGGACAGTAATAGACTGGTGTCAATATGACCCGAACAATCCAGCAGCAGGTGGAAGCTGGAGCAAGGTTCAGACCATTGTCATCATGGACAACAATCCGCCAGTATTTGCAGCTTGCAACAGCCAGACCTTCTGTAACTTCAAAGCAGACTGTAGCCCATTGGCACCAGACCTTACTGTTTCGGCGACTGACCTTTGCACACCAGCCAACCAAATTACCTATACTTGGACGGTTGACCTCAATGATGACGGTGTTGCTGACCCAGGATGGGTGACTTCTGGTTCTGGTCAGAATACAACCAACAATTACCCAGTGGGTACGCACCGCATCAGCTACAATGCCATTGATGGCTGCGGAAATATTGGCTACTGCAATTTTGTTTTCGCCATAGATGATTGTAAAAAGCCTACGCCTATTTGCGCCAATGGTTTGGTAGCTGTACTTATGTCAACGGGAATGGTACCCGTTAACGCTGACCTGTACATCGTTGGTTCTACTCAGGACAACTGCACACCATTGAGCGAACTTTCGGTGTCGTTTTCACCAAATATTGCGGATTCCATCATGATTTTCACTTGTGATGACCTCGGTGTGAATCCCGTGCAGATTTGGGTAACGGATGAGGCCGGCAATGCTGATTTTTGTGCCACCACCATCGAAGTTCAAGACAATATAGGCGCCTGTACTTCACCATTGATTGCCATGAGCGGTGCCATATCCAACGAACAGAACCAAGGCGTTGAAAACGTTCAAGTGCAACTGAATGGTGGAATCACTAGTTCAACAGCTACTGCCACCACCGGTTCCTACCAGTTCGCCAACCTGCCAATCGGCATGGATTATACGGTGACACCGAGCTTGAACAATAGCCCACTCAACGGGGTGACGACTTTTGACTTATTGTTGATAAACCAGCATATCCTTGGGTCAGTGCTGCTTGATTCACCATACAAATTGATTGCTGCAGACGCAAATCGCAGTGGTGCAGTCACAGTGAGCGACATCGTTGAGCTTCGCAAGCTAATCCTGCACGTGATTGACAATTTGTCAAACAATACGTCTTGGCGATTTGTGGATGGTAGCTATGCCTTCCCGAACCCAACCAATCCATTTGCGCAGGTATTTCCAGAGGTTTGCAATATCAACGACCTTGCACCAAGCAGCGCCAACGTAAACTTCAAGGCTATAAAAGTTGGGGACGTAAACGGTACAGCACAAGCGCACAGCTTTGCTGGCTCAAGCGAAGACCGTGGCAACCAGGATTTTAGTTTCCGTACTGCTGACAAAACGGTAAAAGCTGGCGAACAAGTTACGCTCGATTTCAGCACGAACCTCGCAGGAATGTTTGGCTACCAATTTACGCTAAGTTTCGACCAAACTGCATTGCGATTTGAAAAATTGGCGCCTGCCGCTGCTACTTCCATTGAAAATTATGGCCTCAGCAGAATTTCGGAGGGCATCATCACTGCAAGCTGGTACCAATTGGCTGCGCCTAAAAACGGCGAAGAAACTACTCAATTCTCCATGACTTTCACAGCCATGAAAGATGGTTTGGTGAGTCAAATGGCGAATATCAACTCCAGCTACACACTTGCTGAAAGCTATGAAAAAGGCGGCACGGTAAGGCCGGTAGTGCTTGAATTTACTTCGCCAAATGGCAGTATCATTAGCAACCAGTTCGAGTTGTACCAGAACATTCCGAACCCGTTCGCTGAAGGCACCGTCATCCGGTTCCAATTGCCGGAGGCAAGCAGCGCCACTTTGACGATTTTCAACATGGAAGGCAAAGCGGTGAAAACGGTGAGCGGTGAGTTCACAAAAGGCTACCACGAACTAAAAGTGGAGCGTAGCGAATTGACTGGAAACGGTGTGTTCTACTACCGTTTGCAGACGCCAGGCAATACGGCTACTATGAAAATGACTTTGTTAAATTGATTGATTTGATAAGCTGCCGGGTCGGCGATTCCTCAAAGGAACTCGACTCGGCAGTCAACTTTTAGTAACTCGGTTTTTGGGATTGGTCTCCTCCTCGGTTCGCCGGGGAGGGGCTTTTTTTAATTGACAATTGATAATTAACAATTAAGCACTGTACTATTTAAATTATCAATTATCAATTATCAATTATTTTTCGTTGATTTTAGTATGCTGGTAAGCAGTTTGATGATTTCGATACAATCAGCATAAATAGAGTTGAACTCCTTTTCTGTAATATAATCTCCTTCTTTAAGTAAGTTAAGCCAGTAATCAGATTCATTGGCTTCTTTGAGTGCAATGGAAAGTTTATGAACAAAGTCTTTCCTACTTTCAGCATGTTCAGACTCCCTAACTAATGCACCAGGTGCAGTACCACTTCGCTTAAGTTGGTTGGACAGTATAAACTCCTTTTTATTTACTTCTAAATACTTACAAAGCTTAACTATCCGAACCCCAAAAGCATAAGATTTCTCTTTAATAATATTCTCTTTCATAACCGATCAGTTTTCCCCATAATTATCAATTCTCAATTATCAATTATCAATTAATCTGCTTCTTCCTCCTCATCCGCTTCTTCAACTGCCATTTCCCCCGCAGGCATGGTTGATTTATAAATCAATTTCGAGCAATTATCCCTTCGTAAAACATCCTTGGCCACCCGCTGCATTTCCTCTACCGTCACCTTTTGATATAGGTTCGTTTCCTTATTAATAATGGAGGCGTCACCAACTAATTCAAAAAAGGCTAGGTTAATGGCTTTATTCAATACACTTACCTCAGAGAACACCAGCGAACTCTCGCTTTTGTTCACAATTTTCTCCAATTCAGTAGGTGATATGGGCGATGAGATTAGCAATTCCAATTCTTCCCAAACCGCCTTTTCAGCATCCTCCATGGAGACCCCATTGGTTGGTTTTCCTTCCACAATTAGCAGGCCGGGTTCATTGCTGGCGGTAATATAGCAATCAATATGGCTAAATAGTTTTTTCTCTTTTAAAAGCCTGCGATATAGCCTCGATGAAGCACCGCTGGCTAGCACATCCGACAATAAATCCACGGCATAAAAATCAGGATGGGTGCGGGAGCAAGTATGAAAAACCAAATATAGGGCATCCACTGGCACTTTCGATTCCACCATTTTTTCACGGAAATCCTGCTGCCTTGGCTCAATGGGCAACTTACGGGGCGCAACTTCGCCAGCCGGAATATCGCCAAACCATTTTTCTACCAGCTTTAGTACTTTCTTCGGTTTTACATTGCCAGCAATCACCAAAATGGCGTTGTTCGGACGGTAGTATTTGAAGAAAAAATCCTTCACATCCTGCATCTCAGCGTCTTCTACGTGCTTGGTTTCCAGTCCAATCGTCGGCCAGCGGTAGGGATGCACCTTGTAGGCAAGGTCAGAAATATGGTGCCAAACATCGCCGTAAGGCTCGTTCAGGCAGGTCTCTTTGAACTCCTCCACGACCACTTTCCGCTGGGTTTCCAGCACTTTATCGTCGAAATTGAGGCTGAGCATCCGGTCACTTTCCAACCAGAGCGCCACTTCGAGGTTCTCGGCGGGTAGCACGTCGTAGAAGTTGGTCATGTCGTTGTTCGTGAAGGCGTTGTTCTCGCCCCCCGCCATTTGGATGGGGTCGTCGAAGTCGGGGATATTGGCAGAGCCACCGAACATTAGGTGCTCAAAAAGGTGCGCAAAGCCCGTCTTTTCAGGGCTTTCATCCTTGCTGCCGATGTCGTAAAGCACGTTCACAGCCACCATCGGTGTGCTTTTGTCCTCGTGGATGAGCACCCGCAGGCCGTTTTCTAAAACAAATCTTTCGTATTCAATCATGGCAAATGTTATTGGGTTATTGGGTTATTGGGTTATTGGGGTATTGAGCAATTTCGAAGTAACCCAATAATTGAATCACTCAATTACCCAAAAGAGCGCAAAACTAAGAAAACCCGATTGCGATGCACCAAAATAAATCCCAAACCGCATCTTCCCATTGTACCAAATATTTAAAGCTATGAAAAGTATCCACATCTCAAGGATGGAGCGTATGCGCTCCATCAACCTCCGCATTGGCTTTGCTGTCGCCTTGGTTTTTGCCATATTGGCCTTTAATTGGACGACAAAACGGCCTGCCCCAATCACTTTCGAGGAGGAGCAGTATCCTACTGAAGTGGCGATAAAACCCTTCACCATTTCCGAGCCAAGGCCCGCCGACCAACCACCTGCTACTGTCTTGAAACTCAATGACATCATCCTTGAAGTGCCCGATTTGGTAGTGGCAGGCCTACTGCCAAGCCTGATACCAACAGATACAAGCGCTGTGCGTATTGGCGAGCCGGGAAAAGTGGCCGTGGCTGTACCCATTGTTCCCAAAGCGCCACCATTGCCACCAGACGATACTAAGGGAACTGAGCCTTGGATAATCATTGCCGAAGAAATGCCCCGCTTCCCCGGTTGTGAAGATAAAGATATGACAAAAAAAGAACGCTATGAATGTGCCACGAATATGCTGTTAAAATTCATGTACGACAATATCCGTTACCCGGAAATGGCCCGACAGAATGGCATCCAAGGCACCGTATATCTCAAATTTGTAGTGGAAAAAGACGGCAGCATCAGCCATGCGCAAGTGCTGCGGGATATTGGCGGTGGCTGTGGCGTCGAGGCGCTTCGGGTAGTTGGTAAAATGCCCAAATGGCGGCCCGGCAAGCAGCAGGGTAGGGCAGTGCGGGTGCAATTCAGTTTGCCCGTGAAGTTTAATTTGGGGAGTTAGGCATTGCAACGTTCGAGCACGATACTTTGGGCTATAGCTCGAAACAGGTTTGTGGCTTTATGGACAGGTTCGGAATGCCTGGTACAGCATTGCCAGCTTTCAGATTTTGTGACCCGTAAAAAGGCTACGGATTGGGGGTATTTGCCATGTATTTGCTGGAGGATTAGCAGAAATGGCTATATTTTAAGTCAGGGATTTCCTATAAAAAAAGTTTGACGTGAAAGCGAAGGGGGTTTGGGGGCGGTGCAGCCGCCCCCAAACCCCTTCCCCCCGAAGCGCCGCCGAAGGCGGCGATGAGGGGCAAATTCTGTTCTGTTCAGTTCTCAATTGCAACGTTTTGCGACAAAACTGTGAACAGCCAATTTTTATAGGAAAGCCCTATATTTTAAGTCAGGAACGTGATATTCATGGTTATGAATGCGATGTTTTAACATAGAAATGCTCCGTTCTAACATTAGAATGGAGCATTTCTATGTTAAAACGTCGCATTCTAACATTAGAATGTGGCGTTTTAAGTCATGTTTGCGATGTTTCTAAATTACTTTGTTTCAAACGTGACTATAAATGCCAAAAATTGAATTACAAATGGGCCATTTCTAATTACTTTTACCCCATTCCTGGTTAAGAACGGAATGAATTTAACGACAAATGCGACAAACCTAATTTGCTTTGTCGCATTTATGACCATTAAAATGGCGGTCTTAAGTTTGAAAATGCAGCAATGGCAAGGGTTTTAGGCGATGGTGTGGTTTGGAGTGGCAGTGGGATGTTTTTTTTGGGGAAATGGTATTGGTTGTTAAATTGGAGAGCGTTGTGACATTTTGCGGGAGGAGAAGTGAGCACACCATTGCCTTGCAAGTGTTCCAATATTTCCCAATTTTTTTTTGAAGCAGTCACTTTTGGGTGTATTGGAAGGTAAAAGCGGTGCACAGTGGCTGCGACAACCGCCCGTCAAGCCCTTGCTAGGTGCTTTGCTATGCGCCCCGCCCCGACCTTGAGTAGGGGTCATGGTCGAAGACCACCCGTCCACGCCATCCGAGCCGCCCCTACAACCAAACAACATGGGCCAATTCCACCCAATGCCCTTCAAAAGAAATTGCATTTTTGCCAATTCACGACAAAAAATCGTTTTTTTTTTTTTCAAAAAAGGAACAAATGCAAAAAATCCCTTAGATTGGAGTCTTAAATAAGTAGTTTTGAAAAGACTTTTATAGGATACTCGAACTGTCTTTTCGTACACCTAAAATAGTATGGGCTTACCAACATGAAAAATCGCCGAGGTGAAAAGTTGCCAAGGCCATACCCATCTATTTCCACGCCCTCTGCCCCTTTTAGGCCAAGTTTGTGCGGGGTAAGGGCACAAAATAAAAAAAGGACCAATGCCGTCTCGCTGAAACTGAACGACAAAGGCCCAATCGTTAATTAAAACCTCCAAATCTATGACTAAAAATTGAAAAAAGGAATATCCCTCAACTGCCGATTAACACGGCCCCGCCGATAGGCCGGGATTCGAACCTGAAAACAGCGCCCACCTATCGTTCACACGGCTAATTGCCACTGCAAAGGCAATGGCACCTAGCCAACGAACCAACTTTAGATTCATCTGAATTCAAAACCACTTTTCCGAAGTACTGAGCCGGGAAAACATTGAAAACAGCCCTGTCAAGGCCTTTTGAAAAGTCAACCATTTTCATCATGAAAAAGTTATTTTTCATCGCCATGTTGGCAACATCGCTTTGTGTTTATTTTGCATGCTCGAAAGCCAATAAGGAGGAGGTCAAACCTGACTCAACAACAGCAGTGCCGGATGTTGACCTTGCAAACCCAAGCGCTCACCCCGATTATGGAAACATAGCGGTACAGGAAAGGGTCTCTTGTGGTGTAGGAGAATGCCACTGTGAAGTATATGATTCTACTGGTGCCTCCGACCTTACTATTTGTGGCCTTACATCCGGTTCTCTTTCGTCAATATGTAATGTCAATTCGACCGCTCCCTGTGTTGGCAACAATCAAACTGTTTATGCGGGTTTTCTACCACTATCGCAGCTGTACTTTGACTTTTGTGTTTTTGCGGGACGTACTTTCAGAATTACTAACAATGCCAATAGCCCTTCATCATTCGCAGTGAAGTGTTCAGGCAATACGACGCCTCAGCTTATCAATATTGCTGCTAATGGTTCAGTATGGTTCGACCTTACTTCCTGCGCAGCAGCGCAGTGTAATTGAAGTTAACGTAAGGTACATTATTGAAAAGCCTTTTAGGCCACTCCCGGCGGCCTTGTGGTTTAAGCCTACTAAACCAACTCGACCATTGGGGAGGTCGCTTTTAGATTATACCGGAACAAAGTGCAACCTCCCTATGGCTGAGTTTGATTCTTGCAGAAGGTTACGGTTGTGAAATTTTGAGGATTTTGCAACCGTAACGCTGTATTTGAAGGTTTTTTGAACTAACGTTCGCTAACTTCGCTTGTCAATTTAAAGACGCAGTCTTATGAAAAAAATTAATCATACTTTTTGCAGAATCCTGTTCACAGCAATACTATTATTCTCCTTCATTTCAATAACTAGTGCCCAAACCTTCTATGGTGGTAATGTTTGGGCTTTGTGGCAGATAACAATTACGGGCAACTCCTGCACCTGGACCTTTGTTGGCAACTATCAGGACACCAACGGCAATACACTCGCAGCGAGCGGAGGGCTCACGTTCTGCAACGGCGGTCTGTACATGCTCACCCAGTTCGGCGACCTCTACGCGGTGGACCCGACCACGGCCGTCTGCACCCTCGTGTTGGACGCACCGAGCAACCCTCCATTAGAACTCCAAGGCCTGACCTGTGCGGGAAACTACTTTTATGCCATCCAGGACAATACCATACCAGGAGGAGAGATATTCCAATACGACGTGAGTGCCGGGACGATAAACTCCATCGGTTCCACCGGGACATGGGGCGCAGATATGATATTCCTGAACGGGTATCTCTACGTCATGACAGGCACGGGCGAGTATGTACAAGTGGACCCCTGCAACGCCGCCAATAACACGGTATTGTATGGTGTTGAAGACCCCTTCTGGTCCATGACCCCCATCCCGGGCGACCCCAACAATCTTCTTTATGGCGACTTTGGCTTTATCGGTATCATGGACATCGGCACTGGAGAACAGACTGTTCTCTGCGATGCTCCCTATCCACCCCCCCTCGGCATCTACAACCTTGCCTCCAACACCAACAGCGGCAGCCCCCCCAACTGCCCGCCGACGCTGGACCTGGACGCAAACGACTCCTCCGGCGGGCTCTTCAGCAACTTCAACGCCCCGCCCTACAACTGCCTCTCCGGCGGCGTCCCCATCGCCGACGTGGATGCAACGGCCACCTCGTCATCGCCCATCAGCCAGATGACGGTCACGCTCACGGGCATCCTTGATGCTCCCTTCGAAACGCTGACCCTAAGCGGGAGCTTCCCGAACATCACCGTGGCGGGTTCAGGCACCAACTCCATCACCCTGGCCAATGCCAACGGCAGCGCCACCATTGCCGACTTCATGGCTGCGCTCACCGCCATCCTTTACCAGGACAACGCATCCCCGCCCACGCCCGGCCAGCGGATCGTGACGGTCAGCTTCAGCAACACCGCTGGGCAGACGAGCGACAACGCCTTTGCCTTCGTAAACGTCCAGGCGGCTCCCTTCTTGCTCGGGGCCTCCGTCACCCCGAGCACTGGCTGCTCCGCCTCCGATGGCAGCATCGACCTGACGGTCAACCCGCCCGGCAGCTACACCTATGCCTGGTCAAACGGGGCCAGCACCGAGGACATATCCGGCCTTGCCCCAGGCACCTACACCGTGACCGTCAGCACTCAGCCCCCCGGCGGCTGCACAGCCACGGCAAGCTACGAGGTGATCGGCCAGGTTGCGGCACCTGTTCTTTCGCTTACACCAACCTCCGCCCACTGCGGACTTCTGGACGGGGCAGCCAGCCTCAGCGTCAGCCCGCCGGGGAGCTATACCTATGCCTGGTCAAACGGGGCCAGCACCGAGGACCTGTCCGGCCTTGCGGCGGGCGGTTATTCCGTCACCGTCACCGGAGCGAACGGCTGCACGGCCACGGCCAGCGTGGCAGTGCCGAGCGAAAGCCTCGCCATCAGCATTACGGGCAGTGTCCTTCCTGACAATTCCTGTACATCGGCCAACGGGAGCGTGGACGTGTCGGTCAGCCCGGCGGCTCCACCCTCCGGCAGTTTTGTCATTGCCTGGTCGAACGGGGCCAGCACCGAGGACCTGTCCGGCCTTGCGGCGGGCGGTTATTCCGTCACCGTCACCGGAGCGAACGGCTGCACGGCCACGGCCAGCGTGGCAGTGCCGAGCGAAAGCCTCGC